>JASFEP010000206.1:0-7832 GCA_050124775.1 Candidatus Aminicenantota bacterium | reverse complement strand
TTCGGAGCAGCACGGGTATATGGAAGCCGTGGGATTTAATTATTATATGAGCCTTCTGGAGAAGACGGTCTCAGAGCTAAAGGGCGAGGAGAAGGAAGATGTCAAAAGCGAGATCAACATGAAGCTGGACATGCGCATTCCCGAGAACTACTTGCCACAGATAAACCTCAGGCTCAACCTTTACAAGAGAATCTCCTCTGCTGAAGGTCCGGAGGAGCTGAACAGGATCCACGAGGAGATCATAGACCGGTACGGTCCCCTTCCGCACTCTGTCGTCAATCTTCTCCGGTATGGGATGATAAAGTTACTTGCTCAGAGGATCAGGATCCAAAAGATAGACCGTATCGGCCGTAAGATCATTTTCAGATTCCTCCCCTCATCACAAGCGGATGTTTCTAGAATGACAGAGCTATTCGAGAAGTACACCGGGTCGATCACTCCACAGGGGACTATGAGTATCGAGCTCACTTCGGATGGAGAAACCAAGCTGTTGGATGAAACGATATCCATCTTGAAGGAGTTAAGCCAAGTGTAATATAATGAGTTGAAATTAAATCAGATGGAGCTTTTGACATTGAGACATCGGTTTTGCTGCCTGCTGTTTTTGTGTGTGATTGTTGTCTTCGGTGCGGACTGTAAGAATCAGGCATCGGAGGAGCTATCGGCTGAATCGGACTCTCTTAGCGGAAGGAATGCTGTGATCCTTAAAGTCTCAGATTCATTTTATTTCAGTTCAGATTTTGAAGAATATCTTGTGTCCATCGCAGGGCAGGAATATAAAGGTCTCTCGGAGAATTCACTCAGCCGCCTTTTTGATGATTTTGTCGATGAAAAAATCCTTCTCCGAGCGGCAAGGGATGTAGACACGGCCGTGACGGTCGATGAACAAAAGGAGTATTTAGCCAAGTTGACGAGAGAATCCTGGTCGAACGGAAAAAAAAGCCCTCTGGACGAGCTCGACTATGAAGCCCTCCTGGAGAAACTCGTGATCGAAAAGTACTTGTCCCAACAGATCGACAGAATCGATGTCACCGATGACGAAGTCAAATCGTATTATGAACAGCACAAAAGAGAATTTTTACGGCCGGAAAGAGTGAGGGTCAGCCAAATTCTTTTATTGACAGAGGGCAAGGCTGTCGAGATATTGGAAAGGGTTAAGAATGCGAGCGGTGAAGTCTTCCATGAAACCGCCCGCAAGGAGTCGAAGGGTGTGGAGGCCGCGAAGGGAGGAGCGATGGGGCTGTTCGAGATGGGCCAGCTTCCCTCCGAAATGGAGAAGGTCGTCTTTTCCCTGAAGGTCGGTGAGGTCAGTCCCGTTGTCGAGTCATCTTATGGGTACCACATATTCAGGCTGGATGAGAAATTGGAGCCGGAATTGGTTCCTGAGGACAGCGCTTTTTCCGAGATAAAGATCATACTGTTCAACCAGAGAATCCAACAGTTCCTGTACGATCATATGAAGAGCCTTAAGTCCAACATGGATTGGAAGTCCTATCCTGGTAATCTTTCTTTCAGCTACCAAAGGATCGATCATGAAGAGAGCGAATAAGCTAATCGGATTATTTTTTATTCTCGTCACTGGCAGTCTCCTCGGTCAAGACCTTGTCGAAGCGATCGTTGCAGTCGTCAACGACGACATCATCACTTTGTCCGAATACAAAGAAGAGTATACGTCCCGAATGAGGATGCTGAGAGCGCAACTGCAAGGCGAAGAACTGAGCAAACAGCAGGAGGTTCTCAGAGATAACCTTTTGGAATCTCTGATCACCGACCGTCTTCTCCTGCAAGAGGCAAGAAAACTCGGTCTTAATGTTTCAGAACAGGTGCGGATGACACTCGAGAATATCAAGAGGGAAAACAACCTTAAATCCGACGAGGAGCTCAAGAGAGCCCTCGCCCAGCAGGGGCTCGTTTATGAGGATTTTGTGAAGCAGATGGAACAGAATATGCTGAAGCAGAACATCATTTTTTCAGAAGTGGGGCAAAAGATCGCCATCACCGATCCTGAGATTGTGAGCTACTACAAGGCCCATCAGGAAGAATTTATCGACCCGATCGAGTACACACTCAAGATGATCTACATCTCTCAGGAGAGTAAAAGTCCTGAGGAGATCGAATCCAAGAAGGCACAGGTCGACCAAAAGCTCGAGGCGAACGAGGACTTCGGTCAGGTCGCTGCAGAGCTTTCCGAGGGCCCTGAAAAGGATTCTCAGGGCGATTTAGGGAGCTACAAAAAGGGGGAACTGCAAAAGGAACTGGAACAGGCCATAGAAAATCTGGAAGTGGGAGAAGTGACTCCCTGGCTCAACACGCAGGGTGCATGGTCCAAATTAAAGCTTGTGGGGAAAAGAGACAGACGTCTGAAGGAATTTCAAGAAGTCCGGAAGGAGATCGAGGGAAAAATCTTCGAAGAACGACAGCAGGAAGAGCTTGGGAAATACATGACCGACATTCGAGCAAGAAGTTATATTAAGATACTGATTCCGAATCCTCCCATAGACTAATCTGGATTATTCATAAAATCTGCTGCCAACTTTATTTCCAAAATCACTCAATATTCTACTGGCAGCATCTTTTCCCCTTCGGGCGCCGACCCAACCTACCCACCGATATCACCACAAAGCCTTCGTTGCAGCCCTTTCGAGGGTGTTCACACCATCTTCATGGGCTACTGCCTCGCCTTTTTGAAAGGAAGGAATGGGTTGGAAGCGCGGTGGATTTGCCTCGGCGCGTGATTAATCCTTCTTGTCGCTAGAGTATTCTAGGGAAGGCAGACGGCTGCAGCCAAGGCTGTCGTCCAAAGTCCTTTTTTCCCTTCGGCACTCTGGACGATGCTCCGTGTGCTGACGGACACACTGCTGGATAGATTGTAGTGGTTCTTTTCCTCCTGCCAGATCTCCCGGGTGTTGAAATCCTTCCCCAGTGTTGTGGCCAGCATGTCGGCAGCCAGATCTGCTGCATATTCTCCCGCTTCCCTCTCTTTCATACCGTAGGCATGATGTTCGGAGAGATAGCCGTAATGACTGGGATCATTAGGCATGGCCAGGCCTATCGATGCAGTGATCAGCCTTTGTCCCTCGTTTGTGGCGATGTCGCTCATCACAAGGAAGAGAATCTGTCCGGGTCGAAGCAGTTTTATGCCCTCTTCTCTGGGAATAAGGGAGCAATGTGGAGGGAAGATGCTGGTGATCTTAACAAGATTGTAGGGAGCGATACATGCTTCTCTTAGAGCGATTTCGAGGCTTGTCAGCTTTTCCTTGTGCTGGCCCATGCCTTTTGTCAGAAAAATCTTGGTCGGTACGATCATGTTCATATTCTGCTCCTGTCGGACAGACTGAAAAAAACGAGGATGGTTGTTTTCGCGGGGACTTTAATTCTCTTGTTTTTTCTTTTCTTTTTTTAGTTCTTTTTCCCCTTCTTGCTCTTCCTTTTCCATGCCAACCGGTTCTGGCTCTACGAAGTCGATCCGCCTGGAAATCTCATACTCGCCCAAATCTATAAATTGAGATCCTTTGGATTGGGCAAAGAGCCTTGCGATAACAGTCTTCCAGTGGGGATTATCCTTAAATGAGGCCAGCGTTTTTCCTTCAACGCCATAGTTGCTCTTAAGAGTGATGACATCGCTTGTTCCTCCCGGTGGTACAGGATCGTTTCGGATGGCCGCAAGGAAAGAATCCCCCAGGTTCTCGAAATCGCCCATAAACCGGAAATTCGAATTGAAGTTGATATACTTGAGTGGTTTGTCTGTCAGGTTTTTCACCCTAAAGGAAATGGCAGGGACAAGAATCAGCCGTGGAGGCCACGGTTGATAATATTTATCTGTCCAGAATGTGTCTACATCCACAACTTCTATCGATGCTTCCAGGTCTTCCGCCGTAATCGTCTTCCACAGTCCGGCCTTTTGCAGCACAAAAACGACGATTACAGCAAGGATAATAACGACAAGAAGAAATGAGTATCTTTTCATTTATTCCTCCTCTGAAACACCCTCAATCATAATAGATATCTTGAATTTATTCAATGGGATTTAGGGCGCCAGCCCATTTTGGAATTTCGAGAGACAGGATCAGGGGGTTTGAACGATCTGTGAAGCAAAAACTGGCTCGAGACCGTACTCATCCACGAGCTGAAAATTCTCTTTGAGGACTTTTAAAGTCTCTTTGGTCGGGTGACAAATGCCCAAAGCGAATCCATTTTTTTGGGCCCTACGGAACAGTTCAATAAGCTGCCTCTTTATGTAGTTTTCGTTCGGTTCCCCGTCCAGAAATACATGTCGGTATGCGGATGGGATATTCAGGGTTTGCGCAATATTATAGGCGACTGAATTGCTGGTCGTGCGGCTGTCGATAAAGAAGAGTCCCCTCGTTTTAAGGCGTTCCAGGATGATATTCATCAATTTCGAATTGGCTGTAATCTTGGAACCCATGTGGTTGTTGACGCCTTGAATGTAGGGAACTTGATCGAGGTTTTTTTCGAGGATCGCGATGATCTCGGCTTCGCTCATATCCGCAGTGATCATTCCCTTGCTGCGATCGTTTTCGTTGTTGATCGCTTCCAGAGGAAGGTGAAGAATGACTTCGAGATCGTGCTGCCGGGATATAGTGGCAATCTCTGATGCCAAGGGGCTATAGGGAATAATGGCGATGGTAAGAGGCCGGCCGATTGTGCACAACTTATTGATGGCTTCCAGACTGTATCCCATATCGTCGACGATGAGAGCCACTTTGTTAGCGCCCGGTCGGGGGCTTGGTTTATGTACGCTGACTATCCTCTCCTTGGCACAAGAAAATAGCAGTGTGAATCTTCGCTCATTCCTATCCTGGGCTTGCCAGAGATAGTACTTCTTCTCATCGGTCTGTTCTTCCTCTGTTTTTGTAATCTCGAGATCAAATTTGCGAAGAGTCTCGAAAAAAAAGGATTCCAGCCGGCGGTATTTATCGATGGGGATATCAACCCATAGATGATAAACACCCTCTTCATCCGTGAAGACATTAACGGATTCATCAGGGATACCCAAATCTGTAATGGACTGCAGCAGAGTCATAGAGATGTCTGTTTCTTTTTCGACTTTTCTTGCATCCTCCTCAGCTTTTTTCGCCTCTCTTGCTCTGTCTGCCTCAGCCAGGGTTTCGCCTTTTCTGTCCGATGATGCAAATATAAAAGCGTGCTGGCCGCGCCTCGATTGGATGTAATCCAGGCCCAGAATAGAGAAAATGGCCAGGCCTATGAGAATGATAGGGACCCCTCGAGAAAGCTTCTCTAAAGAATCAGTCTTTTGAGATTTGGATCCCCTCATGAACGGTCAATTGGCGAGAAGTTTTTGGGTGGCTTCGAGATAGGCGCCTGAGGTAATGTTT
Source organism: Candidatus Aminicenantota bacterium (assembly GCA_050124775.1). GTDB lineage: Bacteria > Acidobacteriota > Aminicenantia > Aminicenantales > Aminicenantaceae > WTAW01. The sequence continues at coordinate 2,475 of JASFEP010000206.1, read as the reverse complement.
TCGGAATCGATTTCGATGTCCGGTGCGATTCCCTTTTCCCAAAAATCCTTATCCCCATTCAAATGAAAGACGGCGGAGGTCAACAGGAGACCACTCCCATCTTCTAAGGATATGAACCTCTGTTTGGAGACAAGGCCCGGGGTTTGGAAGCCGATAACCCTGACTTTTTTGTGTGTTTTGAGCACGGCACCTATGGCTTCGGCAGGGCCGATTGTGGCTTGATTGGTCCAGATGACGAGCGGCAATTCCGCCAGCTCTGCCGCGGTTTGTAGCGCTAGAGTTTCTCTGATCCCCTGACCATTCTCGAAATAACCGGAATCTGTATCCGAAACGAAGATGTCGAGGAATTTTTGGGCTTCTTCGATATCTCCTTCCGTACAGTCCCTCAAGTCCAGGATCAGAGGCTTCTTCTTTGTCTTAAGAGTGGGAAGCAACTCTTCCTTCATCTTGGTCACACACGGAGGATAGAGTCGCAAGATTTTCAGGATGCCGCTGGTGCCTTTTGAAGCCGTGTAGGAAAAAGTCTCTGCCGGGATCGGTTCCCTTTCCAAACTGACGATATCAGAACCGCTCCCTCTGAGAACTTTGAGCATAACTGGATCGGTCGATTTATCTTTGAGAAGAAGGTTCAACTCGACCATGCTCATCGGCAGAGTGGAACGGCCGTTAATAATGCTGACTGATTCACCGAGCTTCAGTCCCGCTTTTTCGGCTGGAGAATTTTCCTTTATCCTGATGATAACCGGGAAGCTGCCGTAGGTTTTATAAAATGTGATCCCCGGCTCTTTAAGGTTGGGATCTCTGCGTTGTTCATACTTGAGGACAGCATTTTTGTCCAGATAGCTCGAGAGCGGATCCAAGGAATCCACCAGCCCCCGAAAAGCGCCATCCATGGTCTTCGAGGGATTAGGCTCCTCCACATATTCGTCGCGGATAAGGTAGGCTACGCTTCCTACGAGTTTGAACTGATCGTCGGTGGAATTCTTGCGAGATAATCCTGGAAGAAAATTCTTTTCGAGCAGGATTAGCAAAAGGAGTGCAAGAAAAGCAGGGATGAGTATGAGTCTTATTCTTCCGATCGCCATTTTAACAAACCAAGACCATAAATTGTATCATCTTCGTTTCAACCATTGCAAGGGATTAAGGGGTTTTGTCTTATAGCGGATCTCGAAATAAAGGGTCGTGCCCTTGAGAGAGCTGTAATCCCCCACCACGGCGATGGTCTGATCCGACTGGACGGGATCCCCTTTCTTCACGAGGAAGTCAGAACAGTGCCCATAAAGCGTGTAGTAGCTCATCCCGTGATCGATGATGAGCAAATTTCCGTATCCTTGGAAATGATCTGTGTATGCCACAGTGCCGGGATGGATGCATTTGACGAACATACTCTTTCGAGGGGCGATCTCGACTCCGTTGTTCATGGTTGTGGTGTTGAAACGCGGGTGTCTTTGGAGGCCGAAACGTGAAACGACCCTCCCCGTTATCGGCCACGGGAGAGACCCTTTTTTTTCGTAGAGGGGAATCAGATTGATGGTGGGAGGGATCTTGTTGTTCAAGATCTTTTTCATCAAATTTTGGAGCTGTTCAGCTCGGTCCTCAAGTTCTTCCATCGTTTTCATATGGGTTGTCTTATTCTGTTCGATCTGCCGGATCAGGTCTCTGTTCTTTTTTTCTTCGGTTTCGAGATCCTGTTTTTTCTGTCGGGCGTTTTGAATGAGTTGTGAGATCTCCTGTTTTTTCTCCTCGATTTTTGTCTCTGCCGTATGGAGTTCGTTGAGGGTCTGGAGATAATCCGCCACGATCTGATCTTGGTGCTGGGCGAGGAGGACCAACTGTTTGTTGCCTTGGATAAAACTGCCCATATCGTCGGCTTCGATGATAAAGTCGATGAAATCGATTCGTCCGTACCTGTACAGGATATTCAGGATCTTTGCTATCGATCCCTTTTCTTTTTCCAGCTTAGATTTCAGCTCGGGGATCTTTTTATCGAGGGCCGCCATCTCTGAATTGGCTTTCTTCATCTGAATATCGTAGAGAGAGATCTCTTTTTTGATCAACCTCTTGTTGAAGCTGATTTTATCCAGTTGCGAGAGTATGGATGTTTTTCTTCTTTCTCCTCGTTGGATCTGGGTTCTGAGTTCTTCGATCTGCGCCGCTATCTCTTGGAGTCGTCTCTCGTAGTCTGCGACCTCCTCTTGGCTATGGATAGGGGACGAGCAGAGAAGTACCGATAGAATGAGAACGCTCAGAACGGCTTGTGTTACAGCTTTAAACATCATTCGACGGATTCAGACCAGAAGTTTTCACCTCCATCTTACCATACTATCTATTGAGTCATATGAAAGAGCGAAAAATTTTATTTTCTGAAAATATAGATGATCCCACCCAGCATGCCTACGATCAGCATGAAAGCCAGATCGATCCAGGAAAAGGATATGGCGGCTGCCGGCAGGATCCCGTAATATGCGAAAATTT
>JASFEP010000205.1:0-7855 GCA_050124775.1 Candidatus Aminicenantota bacterium | reverse complement strand
GTAACATGACGATACACCTCCAGCAGAATTTGAACTTTATGAGGATGTGTTATATCATCCGGTTTGACAAAATCTAAGAGGAATAAAAGATGAACGCATTGGAGATTGAAAACATTTCCAAAAAGTTTGGGGATTTTTACGCCGTCAAAGATCTTTCGCTCAAAATCCCTCAAAAAACGATTTATGGCCTGCTGGGCCCGAACGGGGCAGGAAAAACGACCACTATCCGTATGGTCATGAATATCATTATACCTGACACGGGTGCCATCAAAGTGTTGGACAGAAAAATGGATGAAGAGATGAAGGAAAGGATCGGCTATCTTCCCGAAGACAGAGGGCTGTATCCCAAGATGAAAGTGGGAGAACATCTTCAATTTCTGTCCGAACTGAAAGGATTGAGGGGCCAAGAGGCCAGAAAGCGCATAGATCATTGGCTGGAGAGGTTCGATTTGACTGACTGGAAGCTGAAAAAAGTCGAGGAGCTTTCCAAAGGCATGCAACAGAAAATACAATTCATATCCACTGTGATCCATGAACCAGAGCTCATCATCCTCGATGAACCCTTTTCCGGTCTGGACCCTGTGAACACGAAGTTGTTGAAGGATATCATGTTGGAGATGAAAAAGCAGGGGCGGACGATCATCTTCTCCACACACAGGATGGAACAGGTGGAGATGATCTGTGACAACATATGCCTGATCAATAAGGCCGAGATGGTTCTTGAGGGGAATTTGGGTCTCATCAAAAAACAGCATGGAAAAAACTCCGTCGTTCTGGATTATGACGGTGATGCAAGTTTTGTCCAGAGTTTGGCCGAGATCGAAAAAATAGATGACTATGGAAAATCTATGGAGATCAAGCTTAAAGAACAAGCCGATCCTCAAAAGCTTCTGAACACACTCGTAAGCAAGATCAGGATCGCCAAGTTCGAGGTTATGGAACCAACCTTAAACGCGATATTTATCGAAAAAGTGGGGGAAAGAGATGCAAAAGATACTGTCAGTCATTAGAAGGGAATACATTCAGATCATCCGGACAAAAGGATTCATCATCGGAACGATCCTGGGTCCAGTCCTAATGGCTGCGTTTATCGTCGTGCCAGTTGTCGTTCAGTTCATTTCGGTCGATCAGCAGGAGAAGATCGGAATCATCGATGAAACAGGCGAGATCTTTATGGATCTCGAAAAAAAGCTCGATCAAACATTGAAAGACGGGACTCGCCGCTATCTTCTCGTGAACTTTCCTCCGAAGGATGATCTGGCATCGCTCAGAGAGGAATTGAACCAGAAGGTTTTAAAAAAAGAACTAACCGCGTATATTTTCGTTCCCTCGGATATCTCGGGGGATGGAGAAGCTGAATTCGTTTCCGAACATGTGTCGGATTTTGATAAAAGAGGAAATTTCAACCGGGCTTTGAGCAGTATCGTGATCGAAAAAAGACTGAAAGGCGAGGGGTTGGATCCACAAAGGATAAGCGAATATATGCGGCCTGTATCTCTCGTAACCAAAAAAGTCACGAAAAGAGGTGTAGAAAGGGATGCCGGCGGAACATTCATCATCTCCTATTTCTTGGTCCTCGTCCTCTATATGACCCTGCTTTTTTACGGGCAGATCATTCTGAGAGGTGTGATTGAGGAGAAAAGCTCTCGGGTTGTGGAGATCGTCCTTTCTTCATTGAAGCCTTTTCAACTCATGGCAGGGAAAATCGTAGGGATCGCTGCAGTGGGGTTTACCCAGTATGCCATTTGGGCTCTGTTTGGTATTGCTGCGGCCCGTTACAGCAAGCGAATCCTCACGGGTTTTTTCCCTGCGGCCGAGTCCTTTCCCATGCCCTCCATTCCCTCCTATATTCTGATATATTTTGTTCTGTTCTTTATCTTGGGATATTTTCTCTATGCCACCATGTATGCTGCCATAGGGTCAATGGTGAATTCGGAAAAGGAGGCCCAGCAGCTTATCATGCCAGTGGTCATGTTTTTGGTCATTCCGATCCTGCTCATGATGTTCGTGATCAGAAGCCCAGATAGTAGCTTCTCGGTCGTGCTCTCCATGATCCCGTTTTTTGCCCCCATACTTATGCTTCTTCGGATCTGTGTGCTTCTTCCTCCCTTTCCGCAGATCGCAACATCCATTATTCTTCTGTTGTTGTCGATCGTTCTGATGATCTGGCTTGTGGCCAAAATCTACCGAGTGGGAATCTTGATGTACGGAAAGCGCCCGAACTTCGGCGAGATCCTTAAATGGGTCCGTTACTCTTGACCCTGTAAGAAATATTTGCCATAGCAATTTTGGGGGGACCTCAAGATCTCTTTTATGGAGCTCAAAAATGGAGATCGAAGCGTGAACCTTTTCCAGAGCCCTTCCGTACTAAACTTTGAAATTGTTCCTTAGAGGTTCCGATGAGAAATACAAGAAAAAAACCACACATCGCGGTATTGATACTATTACCGTTACTGTTATCAGGATGCTTTACAGTAAGGGTGATAAGAAACGTTAAAAATCCGGATCGCTATTTTGCATCGGCATACAAGCGGATAAACCACATCCACCAAAAACGGCCGAACAGAGAAGGGAGGGCGAATTCCATCCGCGTGCTGGTCTATGAGGCCTCAGAACGGCAGGTCGTCAAGGTTTCAGCTCCCTTCTGGTTGGTGAATACCTGTATGGATATCGGGATCAAAGCGGCCGATGACGATGAGGGTTTCGAATTCGATGATCGCTATGATTTCGATTGGAGAGATATCAAGGACCTCGAAAAATTGGGCCCTGGACTTCTTGTCGAGATCGAGGATGAGGAGAGTAAAGTTTTGATCTGGCTCGATTGAGAGAGCAGGGAGTCATCAAGGAATGCCTATGGGACAGGTTGATTTTTTGGGAAACAGAGAACCGCACAACGTCCTTCTCCTGATTGAAAGAATAAAGGAAGGCGACAGAGAGGCTTTTATGGAGATCACGCGGATTTACCAAAAGAAAGTGTATCTGCTTGCCTATTCCTATTTGCGAAATAACGAGGATGCTTTGGATATCGTTCAGGAGACTTTCCTGAGGCTTTATCAAAAAGTGGACATGTTCCGTGCAGACAAAAATTTCCAGACCTGGCTTTTACAGATCGCAAAAAATCTGTGTATCGATTATTACCGGAAAAATTATAGCCGTTCCAGGGATCACCAAAGGGATACAGATATCGAAAAAGTCAATGTGACCGACCAGAGTGAAAAAAATGCCCATTCCTATTCCGACCTTCAAAGAGTATTCGCGGGCTGTTTGGAAAGACTGACCGATAGACAACGTTTGATTTTTGTCATGAAACATTACAACAACCTTGAGTATAAGGAGATCGCGCAGATTTTGCGCATTTCTGTAGGTACAGTGAAGTCCCTTCACTTCAAGGCCGTCCAAAATCTCAGGGCCTTGATGACCCCATATATGGGAGAGCAAACATGAACGATGACTGCAAAAGAATCAACAGGGATTTGGTCGCCTTCCTCTATGGAGAGCTCGATCCCCAAGAAAGGGAGCGGGTCAAGTCTCATCTGAATAGCTGCCCACGTTGCCAGGGCGAACTCGAAGGCATAAAGGAGCTGACCCGGACTGCGGATTCCCTGAAAGGCGATATGGAGGAGACCATGGCATCCGTGGACTGGGATGCCCTTCCCAACACGATCAGCGATGCCGTGTTTGATAGAAGATCCGTTCTTTTGCCTAGGGCAAGGCGGAGGAATTTCTGGGAGACTTTGTTTTTCCCCAGGTTCAAGCCCCTTTACGCCACTCTGCTCGCAGGTCTCATACTGGGTTCTCTTGCGACATTAATCATCGTGCGAACATCCCTTTCAAAGAGATCTCCGGGAGAAAGTTTTTTTGTGACCCAGGAATTTTTAGAGCGTGTTGAACTCGAGATGGCCAGGCGGGATACCCTTGATTATCTTGAAAAAAGCCAGTATGTCCTTTTGGATTTTGTACAGGCATCTCCTGAAAGGACTCGCCAGGCATGGCGGCGGGATCTTGTTTCGCAAGTAACCGAAGAACTGCTGGCCAAGAAGAGATATATCAATCCCCAATTGGATAAATTCCGCATGGCCAAAGCAAAAGAGATCTGCGATCAGATCGAATTCCTCTTTTTTGAGCTGACACAGATCAGTGATCAACTCTCGGAGGAAGACCTTCAAAAAATTCAGAACCTCATCGACGAGAACCAACTTCTTTTGAAGATCAAGCTGCTGAAGAAGGATTTAGAGGAAAGCGAGGTATAAAGTGAGAACATTGGGAAGAACCTTGATCATAATTTTTTGTGTCTCTTTGACTCTGCAGGCTTATGCTCAGGTCGATTTAGACGAGAAACTCTTCCAGGAAGCAAAAATTTTCATTTTTGACAAAGAATGGAAAGACGCGCAGGAAAAACTGGAAGAGCTTATCGAGGATTATCCAGAAAGCCCCTGGCATTCCCAGGCGGTTTTTTACCTCGGAAAATGCCTGCAGGAGCAACCGGGAAAAGAGGTAAAAGCGCTCGAAGTCTACAAGGAATATCTCCAGCTGGAGGACCGCAACGAGCGTCTGGTCGAAGAATCCGAAGTTTCCATTATCGAGCTTTCCTTCAACCTTTATGACAAAGGGAAAAGATCCTACATTAAAGAGATCGAAAGAAGGCTATCCAGTCCGAACAGAGTCATCAAATACATGGCTGCGTTCAAGCTCAGCTATGTCAGAGATAAAAAAACGGCAAAAAAAGGACTGCCTGTTCTGATGGAGATTCTGGAGGAGGAAAGGGACGACGAGCTCAAAGACAGAGCTAAAATTGCTGTGCTGAGGGTCGATCCCGAAGCGCTCAAGGATTTTGAAGAGGAGCGATACGAGAGTCGGGCCAAAACATTGCACATCCGTGCATATGATGAAAAGGGAAAAGAAATCAAGCTTTCGCTTGATATTCCCTGGGCATTGGCGGATCTAGCCCTTGCCGCGATCCCTGCAGAGGAAAAGGAAGACATAAGAAAAGAAGGCTATGATCTGGACAAGATCATCCGGGAACTCACACGAGTCAAAGGAAATATCATCGAGATAAAGAGCGAGGACTCTATCATTAAAATATGGATAGATTAAAATCATGGAGGTTTGAAATGAAAAGAATCACGATTTTCGTCTTGGCCTTGATGTTAGCGGGTTTTGTCACAACAGGAGCGGCCTTTGTGGCCAGCGATGACGATTTCCAGGCGGTTAAAAAGGCTGTGAAAGAAAATCCTCAGTATGACCCGGCCAAAGATGCCAAGTGGCTGAAGGTTCTTGTGACAGACACCCAAACACAAAAGGATAAGGTCAGAATAACGTTGCCCATAACTCTTGTTGAGCTTTTTATGAAGTGTGCAGATGACAAAAACCTGAGGATCGACCGGGATCAGTATGATATCGACCTGAAGGAACTTTTTGCTGAGCTGAAAAAGTTGGGCCCGATGGCACTTATCGAAGTTTATGAGGATGACGAGCTTGTCAAGATCTGGTTAGAGTAAAGCTCACTTTTTTATTGGGGTGAACGGCTTGCCCCTCCGAGATTCTTAGAACATTGCTCTTGGCGAGGAAAACAGGGCCATCACCTGTTTTCCTCGTTGTTTTTTATTCTTGCCGTAGCTCCCCTGGCTAGAAGAATGCCGACGATGTCTTCGTGGCCGACTTTACGCGCATGGTCGAGAGGCGTGTGTCCCGCCTTATCCTTGATATTTACGTTCGCGCCGTTCAAGATCAATGCATCGATCACATCCTTATAACCGCTGAATGCAGCAAGATGGAGCGGTGTGTCCCCTTTTGCGTCTTGTTCATTCACATCCAAGCCCGCTGCGATCAGCATTTCTACAACCGCCGCATATCCATTCCATGAGGCCACGTGGAGCGGCGTTTGACCGGCATGATCTCTGATAAAAGGATCTGCTCCGTGGGAGATCAGCAATTCTATGATATCTTTGTAACCTCCTGAGGCAGCCATATGCAAGGCCGTAAGGCCGCAGTTGTTTCTGGTATTTATGGAATCTTTTTGAGGTAAAAGAAGCTCGACGACATCTCTGTGACCCCGCGAAGAGGCGATGTGAAGTGGGGTGCTTCCTTTTTTATCTTTGGTCACGATCTCTGCCCCATGTGTTATCAACAGTTCAGCAATACCGCTGTTTCCCTTGATGGCAGCAAGGTGGAGAGGTGTCCATCCGTGATAGCTTCCCTTTACATCCACGTCGGCCTTTTTTTCGATGAGTAGCAGGGCCGCTTCCAGTTGACCGGTGTAAGCGGCATATTGGAGAGGTGTACAGCCCCTATCGTTACGAGAGTTAGCAAGTTTGGGATTTTTTTCGAGAATTTCTTTCATCTGGTCAATATTACCCCTTTGAGCAGCTTCATGGATGTTTCTTTTTTCATAAGTTTTGCCCGATGAAACAAGGGAAAAAATAAGGAGAGTCATTGATATCATTTTCGGAATCGATGTCTGTTTCATTTGCCTGCTCCTTTGTTTTCATTGCAGCCGTTCATTCTGCTTTCGTCCCAAAAAAAAAGGCTGCCTGGGACTCATCGAGCCTCAAACAGCCTCTTCTGTTTAAGTCAGCCGCAATAAAAAATCGTCTCTACGTCATCGAATCACTCATTTCTCTCCAAATGATATTCCTCGTTGGTTCTTTGCAAAATTTATACCATCCTTAGATCGTCTGAAGGATTCTCCAATATTCCGATCTTCGCTGAGAGATGTCCGCTGGAGAAACATTCGTTGTCCTTTTGCGTACATTCATGCTGATCTCCGCTCAGGTCGAACTTTTTTCTAGGACCCTTTCGGATACGATACCGTTATAGAATTTTCTGAATGGTTTTGGGATGATGATTTTCCCGGAATATGCTCTATCTGCGATGATGGAATAAAGCTCTGTGCCAAAAAATTTTTCATCTGTATAACTTTTTTTTACAATTTGGAGCTCTTCAAAAGGTTCGAAATCACTCTCTTCGGGAGATTGATACCCGATATCCTTTAAAAAAAGGAGTTTATCCTGCGTTGTTTTTATCATTTCAATCTCCCTAAAAAATATTTCTGCCTCTGCTGAGAACATAAATCTCTTCTGAAAGTCGAGCGTGTTGTACCAGAAATCGTGGAACAATTCATGGAGAAGTGTCGCGATAATGTGCCTGTCGCGCTCTTTGGCTTTGGCTTTGCCAGCCTGATCCCTTTCAAGATGAGGGAAGAGCTTTTTGTTCAGAAGCACGAGGTCTGAATAACCTTCTTCTATGATGAAGCAGGCACGGCCGTCGGTGTCTTGGGCGAACGTGCTTCCCTTGCCGAAAATCCCATAGTTGTTATTGAGGATTTCAGTTTCATTCAGCTCATTTCTATTCAGAAAATCTGAATACCATATCTCCGCCAGCAAGCTTTCGACACAGCTTTTGCTCAAAGAACTATTGTATCCTTTGCGGGAACGAATATTCACGTCCGGATAGATTTCCAAGTCGAAGCTTTGACAGCTAGTAAGGGCGAGGACAGCGATCAAGGTTGTTTTCCATAGCGTCGAGAGTTGCATCATTAAATCTCCTCATTGCTACTTCCCCAACCATTTAATCTGTCCATACATAATGCAAAAAATGTACCATTCTGAGTTTTTTTCAAAACTTTCGATTTTTTAGATGTTTTATCATTCCGATAATATGTCCTGACCCTCTTTAGCCTTCGATAGGCTTTTTAAAAAAACCGATCTTATGTTTTCTCACTTTTTGATTCAATGTCGTATGGTTGATGCCGAGAAAGATTGCGGTGTGCTTTTGGTTTCCGTTGAATTTGTCCAGCATCTTCACAAGCAGGGCCCTCTCTAAGGAATTCATGAAATCTTTCAGATCGACATCTTCT
>JASFEP010000204.1:0-7957 GCA_050124775.1 Candidatus Aminicenantota bacterium | reverse complement strand
TCCTTCCAGTATGATTCAGAGAGAAGTTTATCTAATGGAGGGGGATTGATTTCAGGATCGCCTGCATAAGCCAAGCGGCACCAGAAGGCATGTTTGGTCACTTCTGCAAAAAGGTGGAGATACGGTGTTGTATTGTGGCCCAATTCTGACACATTGAACCGGCTCATCAGCCCCAATCTGATGAGCGACGGAAAGGCTGTGGACGGCGGAGAAGCCGTGTAAACTTCATATCCCCGGTAAGGAATGTGGATAGGCTTCCACCATTCGTCCTTGTCGGCAATGAGGTCATCGATGGACAGGAATCCCCCGGATTTTTTCATTTCGGCATCGATGGCTTTGCCGATCTCTCCGCCATAGATGGCTTTCGCTCCCTGTTCAGCTATCAGTTTTAGAGATCTGCCCAGATCTTTCTGTATCAACAGGTCGCCGGATTCCAATGGTCGGCCATCTTTTCCGTAGAAACGCCGGGCGTGTTCGGGAAAGGACTCGAAAGCATAATCGATCGTTCGTGCCAATCCTTGGCTGATGGCGAATCCATTGCTAGCCAGGCCGATCGCCGGTTCAAAAAGCCTATTCCATTCGAGTTTCCCATACTCTGTCGACATGGCCTGCCACGCATTAACATTTCCCGGCGTCGAGATCGCTTTTGGCCCCCTCCGGTTCTCTTCATAATTCGGCGTGGGCGCCCGGAAAACATCCGAATCCACGGCTCTGGGTATTTTACCGCTGGAATCGAGAAAACGGATGTTTTGGGTTTTTGCATCATAAATAAGGATGGTGCCGTATCCGCCAATCCCGGACATCATCGGCTCAACAACATTCAGGACAGATGCGATAGTCACCGCAGCGTCAAAGGCATTCCCCCCATCCAAAAGGATCTCGACGCCAGCCTTGGTTGCCCGCGCATGGGCCGAACTCACCATCCCGTGGCTGCCCACTGCTGGCGAAGGATCGGTCCCTTCCGATACCTCCGGGCGCGGTCCAGTCTCTGGCGAACAAAAACACATCAGAAATACGATAACACTTCCGATTGATACTACCCGTGTCAATATTACCTCCTCCAACCATATCCTATAACCCTCGTTGTTAATGGATGTTGCGGTCCATATCTTTTTATTTGAACACGCTTATTCATCATAGTCAATGCAACAGGCTGAAACGTTTGCTTTTCTATCTCGGATGTTCGGTCGGAAATCCCGCAGGCTTTAAGGAGACCGCATGTCCTCCTCCCCCCACCATTGCTACAGATAGAGCTGTGGAAGAGCTGACTTCTAACTCACTTACAATCACATGCTCAGGATTTGTGTCAGCATCCAAGGCATCCGAGTATACTGTGGCCACATATTTTCTGTTCGGTTCGAGAAAAGTCAAGGGGACACTGACTTTGCGGGGATTTTCGTCGGTCAAGCTGCCTATGTACCAATTTTCTCCGTTCCGTCTCGCCACAACGATAAAATCTCCGGGATGTCCGGCCAAAACTCTTGTGTCATCCCACACTGTGGGGATATCCTTGATGAAAGCGAACTCAGCCGGCGCTGCTTCATAGGCCTCGGGATAATCCGGGACCATCTGAAGCGGCGAATAGTAAACCACATACATGGCTAACTGATGTGTTCGTGTTCCCTGGACCTGTTTGGGGCTATCTGCGGTCCCATCCAGGTCAAATGCTCCCGGTGTGTAATCCATCGGGCCTGCGAGCATTCGTGTAAAAGGGATCGTGACATTGTGTTCAGGTGTGGGCCTGTTCGACCATTTGCTGTGTTCGAGCCCCAGGATGCCTTCACGTGTCATAAAATTCGGGTAGGTGACCCGGATTCCTGTAGGTTTATAGGCGCCATGGAAGTTGACCATCAGACGGTTGTCCGCTGCCTTCTGGGCAAATTCGTGGACAAAATTGACCCACTCCTGGTCATCACGGCCATAGGAATCCACCTTGATGCCCACAGCTCCCCATTTGGCGTAGACAGGCAGAGCCTCATCGATCTGTTTCTGTAATGATGCTCCATGTACCCAGAGGTGCACATCTACACCACTATCCTTTGCATACTGAATGACCGCTTCGATGTTGTATTTATCTTCGCGTGTTTCCTCCATCGTCAGGATATTCTCAGCATCTGGATTTTGCCAGGCATCTCTCTCCAGGGAATACCATCCTGCATCGACAAGGAGATAGGGGATGCCGTGTTTGGCGGCAAAATTGATATAGTGGATCATCTGGATTGTGTGCGGCTCGCCGAAGGGAAGCCGACCGTTCCACCACGGCCAAAGGACAAGACCCGGTTTGATCCAGGAAACATCTTTGAATGCCGTCGGTCCGTTGAGATTCTCGATGATGTCGGATTCGATGAGATCACCGGGCTCATCACCGATCATGAGGACTCTCCATGGCGTGTGGTGGGGAATAGATGCCCGGACTGCTAAATCTTGGTCTCCAGGAAGCGGTGAAAGTCTGGAGACAAGCATTTTGGCATTTGCTTCAGCCGGTGATAGATACATCCCTGCATAATCGGTAAGATCGGCTTCAGTAACAGCCATCCAGCAGGTCGAGGTTTTGAGAAGCAGGGGCAATCCGATAATTGACTCGGCTTCGATATCCTCTAAAAGGATTTTTTCGAATTCCCTCTCGTAAGGAGTCGTGAACCCTCCCAGTTGAAGGGCATAGCACGTGCAATTATCGCTGAAATTAAAAGAGGTTGCCTCTTCCTGGATGACCAACTCGGTCAAACTTTCCTGTTTGGAAAAATAATACCGAAACGCCACTCCGTCATCGTAAACACGAAAAATCACATCGAACTTGCGCGACGGAGCTTCTCTCTCCTGCAGTTGAACTGTCAACTCATTATAAAAATTCCTTATCTCGCTCCTCTTTCCCCATACCGGTTTCCAGGTTCGGTCGAAAACATTCCTTATCGTCCCGATCACCTTGAGACCGCGGATGGGCAAAGAATTTTTGAGCCGGAATCCCAACCTGGAAGGGCCGATGATCTCGACGCCATCATAAGAGACGCTGTAATTCGGGACACCTTCCATAAGTCTGAATATAACATGTACCTTTCCATTCGGAGATGCGACAATCTTGTCTTCTTTCTGCACACACCCTCCCACAATCAGAACAATTAAACCGAACAGAATCACAAACTTCATAAGACCGACCATTTTACACCTCCTGATTTTAACCCAATAAAATAGCTTATATCATTTTTAAATATTGAGAGTAAACCTTTGCAGCGTCTGTGATTTCATCGCTAACGCACAGTGACTCGGGAACATATTTAAGCCCCTTTAGTATTATTAACCAAAAATTAACAGTTAATTAATCATTTCTTTACAATTCTATTGTAAAAAAAATAAAATGGTTATAATATAATGACGTATAGTCATATAATTTAATGGAAAAAATTAATTAGTCAATGATATAACAAGGAGGCCCTATGGGAATCATCGAGCGTAGACAACGAGAAAAAAAGAAAAGGCATAACGATATCGTCGATGCCGCTGAAAAGGTGTTCTTCTCTCAAGGAATGGAAAATGCCACAATGGATGATGTCGCTGCAGAAGCTGAGTTGAGCAAAGGCACACTCTACATCTATTTCAAGAGCAAAGAAGATCTTTATCTGGCTATCACCAAACGAGGCCTCGATATCCTCACCGAAATGTTTAAAAAAGCATCTGCCAAGACAGCGCTCGGCATCGAAAAGATCTATGCGATCGGTCAAGCTTACCGAAACTTTTCCAAAAAACACACGGATTATTTTCAGGCGATGGCCTATTTTGACCTGCGCGTCAAGGAAATTAACAGCGAATCCCCCAACGCAAAAGCCAGCATAAAGCAGGGAGAAGAGGTGCTGAACATTTGTGCTGAATCCATCCAGTGCGGGATCGATGACGGCACGATTCGACCCGATATCGACCCGAAAAAAGCGGCCATCGTTCTGTGGGGACAGACCAACGGCATCCTGCAGCTCACGCTGAATAAAGGCAAACACATGAAAGATATGATCAAGAAGTTCGGATTCGGAAAACCCGACGAAATCATCGCCTACTCTTTCGATATGATACGACTGTCCCTCCAAAACAACAAAGAGGGAGGCTAGAATGTTCAAAAAGACCATCGGGCTTTTGCTCCTCGTCCTCGTTCCCACGCTCCAAGCTCAGGCTCCCTCCAATGTTCTCGATCGATACATCGCCCTGGGCCTGCAGAATAACTTGGCACTCAAACAACAGACCTTCCAGTTCGCAAAGAGCATGGAAGCCCTGAAGGAGGCCAAGGCAATGTACCTGCCGTCTATCCATTTTTTGGGCCGATTCACTCGCGCAGGGGGCGGTCGCATGTTCGAAATTCCGGTCGGAGATCTCATCAACCCAATAAATGCGTCATTCAACCAGCTCTATAGTTTTCACGGTATCGATGCAAATCTTCCCACAAATATCCCCAACCAGATGATCCCCTTTTTTAGGGAACAGGAACAAGAGACCAAACTGCGCTTGGTCCAACCGATCTACCATCCTGCGCTGATTGCCAACTATAAGATCAGGGCCAGCCTGAGCGAGGTCGAACAGAGCCAGGTAGATGTATTCAAACGGCATCTTATCAAGGACATCAAATCCGCGTATTATATCTACCTTCAGACGCTGCGGGTTCTGGAGATACTGGGTGAAACACGAAATTTACTGGAGGAGAACCTCAGGATCAGCAAAAATTTGGTCGAAAATGACAAGGCTACCGAAAACATCGTTTTTCGTGCGGAAGCCGATCTGGCCCTGTTGGAACAGGAAGTCGCTGAAGCTGAGAAAAATAAAACCGTGGCGGCCAAATATTTTAATTTTCTCCTCAACCGCGATCTCGATGAACCGATCGAAGCCGACTATGACCAGCTGCTGCCTCTTCCCGAAATTATGGATTTCGATGCGGCCCTTCAAAACGCTCTTGTCCATAGGGAAGAATTCCGACAAATCAGCTCCGCCATCGAAGCGGCGGCTAATCAAGTGGGGCTGGCTCAGAGCAATTACCTCCCTGCCGTGACAGCGGTCTTCGACTACGGCTTTCTGGCCGAAAAATACATCTTCAACAGTGATTACGACTTCTGGATGGCATCTTTTGTCCTGGAATGGAGCCTCTTTACGGGAGGACAGAACAAGGCGAAAAAAGCACAGGCCGTCCTCGACAAGAAGAGGCTCGAAACGCAGAAGCACGAGATAGAAAAACAGATCCTATTGGAAGTGCAGGAGGAATACGAATCCCTCAAGGCTGCCCGACTGGCCATCGACGCGGCCCTCAAGCAGGAAGAGAGCGCGAAGAGCAATTTCGACATCGTGGCGAAAAAATATGAATACGGCATGACTCCGCAGATCGTCTATCTCGACGCCCAAAATGTCTACGTCAAGGCGGCCATCAACAAGACCATAACCTATGCAAATTATTTGACTCAGTATGCGGCGTTCGAACAGGCTGCCGCTCTGCTGAACCTGGAGCTTTACGGGGAGGGATCATGATGCACGGATCAATACCCCGAAAACAGAAATCGATAATCACATCAGGGAGGAAAAGCTCAATGAGACCATATATAAGTCGATCGATTACCCTGGGGATCATGCTTGGGCTTACGTTTTTTTGTTGCAGTGAAAGCGAAGAGGCGCCGGAAAGGTCCGAAGTAGTTTATGTCAAAAGGGCTCTGGTCATGCACACAGAGATGTCCAAACCCATACACACTCACGGCCGTGTTTCTCCGAAAAAAGAGATCAAACTCTCCTTCAAGATCGGCGGCATCATCAGGAACATCTACGCAGATGAGGGCCAGGCTGTTAAGAAAGGACAGCTTCTCGCCCGGCTGGACCTTTCCGAGATCCAATCCCAAGTGCAACAGGCCCGAAGCGCCTTCGAGAAGGCTCAGCGGGATCTCGAGAGAGCGGAGGATCTACATAAAGAAAAAGCCGTGACTTTGGAACAACTCCAGAATGTCAAGACTGCCTTCGATGTGGCTCAATCCCAGCTCAACGCGGCTGAGTTCAACCTGCGATACGCCGAAATTCACGCGCCCTCGGAAGGAAGGATCCTCAGGCGACTCATGGAAGAAAACGAGATGGTGTCGGCGGGAATGCCCATTTTCTTCTTCGCATCCACTACGGGAGACTGGATCGTCAGAGCGGGCGTCAGCGACCGAGACCTGGTCCGCCTGCGTTTGGACGATCCGGCGATGGTGAGATTTGATGCCTATCCCGAAGAGAAGTTTCAAGCTGCTGTCAGCGAAATCGTTGAATCCGCAGACCCCATGACCGGTACATATGAGGTGGAGCTAAAGGTCGAGGCCGAAAATAAAAAACTGGTGTCCGGTTTTGTGGCTCAGGTGGATATTTCTCCGACAGAAAAGAAAACATACGCTGTTATCCCCGTCCAGGCTATGGTCGATGCAGAGGGGCGGAAAGCTTTTGTCTTTACGGTGGACGAATCCACCAATCGCGCCAAACGGATCCCCATGACGATCGGTTTTCTTTTTGAGGATAAAGTGGCTGTGGCGTCGGGATTGGAAGGAATTTCTCACGTCGTAACAGAAGGAGCCCCTTATCTCATCGAGGGAACAGCGGTCGAGATAGTTCCAGTTTCCCAAAGTCGGACAGGTTAACTTAGCCAAAAGGGAAAAACGATGAAGATATCTGATTTCGCCATATGCAACTACCAGTTTACGATCGTCCTGATACTCCTATTGGTCATATCCGGGATCGTATCCTTGATGACCATGCCCCGTTCCGAGGACCCTGCCACAACTCCCCCCGGGACTTCGGTCGTCGTTATTTATCCTGGGGCCAGCCCGGCCGACATGGAGCAACTTGTCGTCGACCCGATCGAAGCCAAAATCAATGAGCTGGATGACATCAAAAGGATCGAGTCTCTCAGCGCAGATAGCCTGGCTGTCACGGCCGTTGAATTTCACTCCGGAACGGATATGGACGAAACCTATTCCGAGCTCGTACAGAAGATCAACAGTATCCGCGACGACCTCCCGAGCGAAATCTCGGATTTGGATATCCGGCGCTGGATTATGTCCGATTTTGTCATCATCCTTCAACTGGCGCTGATATCGGAGACAGCCAGCTATCGTGAGCTTGAAGATGAAGCCGACCATCTGGAAAAGATGCTGGAAAAAGTCTATGGCGTGAAAAAAATAAAAAAATGGGCCATTCCTGCCCAGGAAGTCCGGGTCTCTCTGGACCTCGAGAGGCTTTCCCAGAAAAGGATCTCGATGAACCAGGTCATATCCGCCATCCAGTCCAGCAATCTCAATATACCCGGCGGGAACATCGACATCGGAACTAAACGGTTCAATATCGAAACCAGCGGATCTTATGAATCGCTCGAAGAGATCCGTAAGACGATCGTCCATGCGTTCGGGGAAAAGATCGTTTTTCTCGAAGATATCGCAGACATCCGATTCGATTACGAGGATAACAATTATCTGGCAAGAACTAAAGGAAAACGGTGTGTTTTCGTAACGGTCAATCAAAAGGATGGGACGAATATTTTTCAGGTGATGGAAGGAATTCGCTCCCAGTTGGCGGAATTCCAGGAAACGCTCCCCCCCTCCATCTCGCTGTTTACGGTCTTCGATCAGTCGAAAAGCGTCGCCAACCGCTTGAACCATTTTCTCAGCAGCCTTCTACAGGGTTTGGTGCTGGTGGGAATCGTGGTCTTTCTCGCCGTCGGGGTGCGCGCTTCTGTCATCGTCATACTGGCCATCCCCATATCCTTCTTGATCAGTATCGGTTTCGTCGATCTCAGCGGCTATGGCCTCCAACAGATGAGTATCGCAGGGCTAGTGATCGTGCTGGGCTTATTGGTCGATAATGCGATCGTGGTGACCGAGAACATCTCCCGGTTCATGAAAATGGGATACCCGAAAATAAAGGCTGCCGTGGAAGGGACTCGGCAGATCGGCGGCGCCATCATCAGTTCGACGCTGAC
>JASFEP010000203.1:0-7964 GCA_050124775.1 Candidatus Aminicenantota bacterium | reverse complement strand
GGCAACGTCGAAGCCACTGTCCCGGGCCTGGATGAATAGGTGAATACGTGGAGATAAGTGAGCGGAGATCTCTGGAGAAATTTCTGAGTTTCCTCGAAATCCGATGCCGATTCCTCTGGAAATCCCACCAAAACATCTGCCCCGAGCGCGGCATGGGGCACCGTGCGGTGAAAAAAATCAAGAATGCGCGTGTAATCGGTCGTGCTGATCTTTCTCCCCATCTTGTGGAGGATACGGTCGCATCCGCTCTGCAAAGAAAAGTGAAAATGAGGGCATATTTTCGGTGACGCCGTCAAGTGCTCGATCGTGTCGTCACTCAAGAATCTGGGATCGAGGGAACTCAGCCGGATTCGCCCTAAGCCCTCGACTTCTTCCAGATCCTTGAGCAGATCGATGAGAGAGGGTGTCCGGGCCTGGCCTCTGCCATAAAGACAGATGTGTACACCTGTAAGGACGATCTCTTCAAATCCCCGGTTCACGTAATATCTGACCTGATCGATAATTTTTTCCCTATCCAAACTGATGCTACGTCCCCGGACACTGGGAACAATACAGAATGTGCACCGAAAATCACACCCATCCTGGATCTTGACCAGTGCGCGCGAACGGAACGGCTGGTAGGAATCCATATTTCCCGGCCGATCCAGGGGAGTCAGTATCTCAGGGAGAGCTCTTTTTTCGCTGTTGGGAACGAGGGTCAACAACTGCGGATTCTGCGTGAATCTTTCCGGAGACCTCTCGACATAACATCCTGTCAGAACGAGCCTCGCACGGGGATTTTCCCTATGGATTTTTCTTAAGAATCCTCTGACATCGCTATCCGCCCGGCTTGTGACGGTGCATGTGTTAACCAGGATTACGTCGCTCTTGGCGTGATCTTTTTCATAACGGTAGCCTTTTTTTTGAAATTCATCGGCCCACGCGAAGGCTTCCGCCTGATTGACCCTGCAGCCAAAACTCTGGATGGAGAAAGACGTCATAACAGGTCTTTGATCTTAGCCGAACTCTCCTCGACCTGGGCGGCCATTTTTTGCTTATACTCTTTCATCTTGGAGGCCAGTCCCGGGTCTTTCAATGCCAACACCTGGACAGCAAGCAGAGCTGCGTTTATCGCTCCGGATTTCCCGAGACCCATACAGGCCACGGGGACACCCTTTGGCATCTGGACAGACGAGAGCAGAGCATCGAAACCGCTCAAGGTTGTGCTTCCGACGGGAACCGCGATCACGGGAAGACTCGTGTGAGCCGCTACGACTCCGGCCAGATGGGCGGCTTTGCCGGCGACCGCGATAAAAACTTCAACTCCTTCCGCCTCGAGCGTTTCCACGAGATTGACCGTCCTCTCCGGTGTCCGGTGGGCAGATGTCACCTCCAGCACAAAAGGAACTTCAAACTCTTTCAGTGTTTCGGCCGCCCCTTTGACGATCTCAAAATCCGATTCGCTCCCTATGAATATCGCAACTTTCATTGTTCCCCCTCCCGCTCGGCACCGATATCCCGGCGGTAATGCACGGCATCAAAACCGATCTTCCCCACCGCTTCATAGATCTTGGTCATCGTGGCAGCCAAAGTCTCTTCGGAGGCGCAGACTCCCATGACCCGGCCTCCAGCCGTATAGAATTGATCTTCCTTGAGCTCGGTTCCTGCATGGAAGATGGTGATTCCAGGCATATCGGCGGCTTCGTTCAAACCTTCGATAAGCTTCCCTTTTTCGTACTTTGTCGGATAACCTCCGGAAGCGAGGACCACACATCCTGAAGGTTTGTTCGTCCATTTCACTTCTTTTTCCAGGACATTTCCCTCCACTGCCGCCGCAAGGATCTCGACAAGGTCGCTCTCCAACCTCAACACCTGGGGTTGCGTCTCAGGATCTCCGAAGCGGCAGTTGAACTCGAGCACTTTTGGCCCCGTTTCCGTCAGGATCAATCCCACATAAAGGACGCCTTTGTATTTCCTCCCCTCTTCGAGCATCCGTGTGATAGTGGGGAAGACAATGGTTTTCACCGTTTCAGTGAAAAGATCCTGATCCACAAAGGGCGAGGGCGAAATGGCCCCCATTCCCCCAGTATTAGGGCCTTTGTCTCCATCATACACTGCCTTATGGTCCATGGTTGTCACAAAAGGCAGGACTTTGACTCCATCGGAGATGACGATAAAAGAGACTTCCTTTCCCCGTAAAAATTCCTCGATAACGATCCTGTTGCCGCTCTCCCCGAATTTCTTTTCAACCATAATCGTGTTGACTGCCAATTCGGCCTTTTTCAGGCTGTTGCAGATGATGGCGCCTTTTCCTGCGGCCAAGCCATCCGCCTTAACGACAAGAGGGAAGGGGATCTCTTCCGATTGAAGGAACTTTTTTGCATGGTCAGGATTATCCACGATCATGAATCGGGCGGTTGGGATCTTATGCCGGTCCATAAATTGTTTGGCGAACACCTTGCTGCCCTCGAGCTCGGCAGCACTCATGGAAGGCCCGAATATTTTTAGGCCTCTCTCTTCGAACTCATCCACGATCCCCATTGTCAGGGGGACTTCCGGCCCGACAACGGTCAGGTCGATCGCCTCCTTGCCTGCAAAATCGGCAAGCCCCTTGATATCGGCCGGGTCTATGGGTACATTATCTCCCAAACTTAGAGTTCCAGCGTTCCCTGGGGCACAGTACACTTTTTTTGCAAGCGGACTTTGTGCGATTTTCCATGCGAGGGCGTGTTCCCTCCCTCCAGATCCTACGACTAAAATTTTCATGTTGATGACCTCATTTATTCGATTCTAAGAACTCTTCTATACAGTCCAAAGCCCGGGAGCCTTTTCTACAGATTCTGCTCCAGGCTTTTCAAGAACACATCCACGAAGCCCGGCTTCGGGGAAATGCTCGCTAATATTTTTGCGGCTATGGGGATCGCCTGATCGGAAGACAGACAGTATTTCATCTCGAGAAATTGTTGGCGATAGTCTTTGGCTCTATCCCTGACATCCCTTTTCTCAATCACTACATCCGCGATGAACTCTGCGAGTTCATTAAAATCCTCCTCCTTCATTCCGAATCGCGTCATCTCCTGAACACCCATGCGTATACCGCTCGGCTCCAGGAAGGTCTTATCGTCGGGAAGAGCCTGGTAATTAGTGACCAGATTGTTGTCCTCGAGCCTGCGGGCTATATCCATGCCATTGCCGTAGGATCTCACCCGGATGAGAACTTGATGAGTCTCTGTAAAGTCCTCCGCCTCATCGCCCTCTACGGAGACCCCTTTATTCATGAGCGCCCGCGCAAAGGCTTTGGCATTGGATCGAACCTGACTCTGATAGTCGTCTTTAAATTCATTCATCTCATAAGACGCCACCAGGAGGCCCAACAAAGTGCCCAGGTGATGGTTGCTCGTCGACCCGGGAAAAGCACGGCTTTTTATGTCCAACCAAAGCTTTCTTAACCGACTGCCTTTGGGGAAATTCCCGGCAATCACACCCCTCTGCGGTCCGAAAAATGTTTTATGCGTGCTCCCTGTGATCACGTCTGCACCCTCGTCGAGAGGAGACTGGAATGCACCATACAATCCCAACACATGTGCCATATCGAACATGATGACTGGCGGATTTTCCCAGTCTTTGACATGATCGGAAATATACTGGATGGGTTCCTGGCAAATGAACATGCTTTTTCCGAACACCATGAGATCCGGTCTGTGCCTCTCCGTGAGTTCCGCAAGTTTGTCGAGGTCCAGTTTGTAAGGATTGCCTTCACTGACGGGAAAGTTCACAACGTTTTCCTTGCCCGTCGCGGGATCCTCGGCGACAAAATTGAAGAGAGCACCCATGGGTTGAGAGCTGAGATGGCCGCCCTTGGTCAGGTCATTATTCATGACCAGACGCATCTTCCGCATGGGTTGTCCATCGGGACGGTCCCTGTTGAGGAAGCGTACCATTCCCTTGAAAACGACCTCGTTGGCCATCTGGCCGCTGATCGTCCGCAGCTCGATTTCTTCGCACCCAAAAAAACGCGAAAGTTCAGCGCGCGCCTCCTCTTCGACTTCTTTGATGAAATCGATCCCCTGATAAAAATAGATCTCTTCGCCTTTCATGGTTCGGTGTTCGGCATACCGCCCTGACGGATCCGAGATCTCAAAAAGCTTCACGAGCAAGGATGGCGTGGATTCCGAAGGTATGAGGTTGAAGGATTCCTTTTGCCTCCAAATATTGTTCCGTTCGACCTTTTGGGCCAATAATTGGACTTTTTCAGTGAATGAAGTCATTCCTTTTGCTCCTCGATCAAGATTTTAAATTTTTTTGTTCGACCGCTCTGACCTTATCCAACCGGATCTGATGCCTCCCCGCTTCATAGGGAGTGTTCAGCCATGTCTCCACGATGAGAAGGGCTTCATCTAGGGGAAGGACCCTGCCGCCCAGGGTCAGACAGTTCGCATCGTTGTGGCTGCGGCTCATCCGGGCCATGTACTCATCACAGCAGGGAGCTGCGCGTACTCCTCCGAATTTGTTCGCCACGATGCCCATACCGATGCCGGTTCCGCACACGAGGATCGCCCTGTCGCATTCCCCGGAAAGCATGCCCTTCATCGCTGTTTCTGCAAAATCCACATAGTCTACGCTGTCTTCTGAATCTGTCCCATAATCTTGATGTGCGATTCCCTTCTCGACCAGGTAGTTTTTGATACCCGTTTTCAGCATGTATCCCGCATGATCAGAGGCTAGTGCGACCTTCATCCTTCCTCCTTCGAAAAGCCATAATTTGCGCTCGCTGTTCAGAGCTATTATAACAATTAAAACCAGAGTATAAAACATCTCTCATGATTAGTGAAGCATTTCGAAAATAGTGATGAATAGGGTCCGAGTGACCCAACGGGTGATTCGAAAACAGTCTATAAGGGAACCGTTTTCTTGAAGTCCGTGCGCTGATAGCTGCAGGAATTGTTTTCCTAGCGATCCGTTCCCAAGATGGAGCAGAGACCCATTCTCAATGGCTAAGTTCTCGGACAGTGTAAGGACCATTTCCCGAATGGTCTGCATCGGGAACGTCTTTTGCCTCGGTCAGATGGGGTTCTGAGCCTCCCTTAAAGGGGGCCGATCATGCGCGTCTCTTAAGGTTTGAATACTAACGGTCTCTTCAATTCTCGAGCAGAGACTCTGCCTCGGGCATGAGTTCGATGGCCCTCTGAACAACAGGATCGCCGTTCCGGTACACCCACCATCCCCCCTCGACACCCCAAAGGAAGGAAAATATCTCCTTTTCTATTTCCCTCGCCAGTTGTCCTTCGGCCTCCAGGAACTCCTCTTCTGTGAAAGGAAAGTCATTTGACTTGAGATATTCTTTAAAATCTTTGACGATCTCGGAATCCACGGCAAAATCTCTGGGGATGGTGTGGTATGTCGGCCTCTCGAATTCCCCGGTATGACTGTCAGGGATGATATATCGCTCGGATATCGGTCGCTTTCTCTCTATGAATTTTTTTGCATAGGCAAAAACTTTTCCTTTTCTCAACGCTTCGTATGTGAGGCGCTTAAAAGAGGACTCGACTTTGTAGTCGGGGGTTATGCCTCCCTGCCCCAAAACTTTTCGCCCACCGACCGTATAGCGGACTTCTCTCTCCTCTTCCTCTGGCACGTCTCGGTTGAAGAGATAGTCATCAACCTCGGAATAATCTCTCTGGATGGAACGCCCGCTCGGGGTATAATATTTTGCGGTTGTCAAGGCGACAGCGGAATCCTTGGATAATGGAAAGAGGGTTTGAACAAGGCCTTTGCCGAAAGAATCCTCACCTATAATCAGGCCCCGGTCATTGTCCATGACCGCACCGCTGACGATCTCCGGAGCGCTGGCGCTCCCCTGGTTTATCAGAATGATCAAAGGGATGTCTTCGTGCTGGTTATCCTGGAGTGCGGGGAACTCCCTGTTGTAATATTCTTTCCTGCCCCGGATCGATACGATAAGGGAATTTTTGGGGAGGAATTCGTCAGAAATTTCAATGGCTCCTGGAAAAGTCCCGCCGCCATTCCAACGCATATCGAGAATGAGCTTTTTCATTCCCAGCTCTTTCAGAATCTCCATCTTTTCTCGGAATTCGTCGGCCGTGGTGGTAGCAAAATTGCGGATATAGATATAGCCGATGTTATCCCTGAGGATAAACGCGTAGGGGACACTGAAGAGAGGGATTTCAGCCCGTTTTATGCTGAACTGGAGCGGTTCGGACAAGCCCTCCCGCATGATCGTGATGTTCACCTTCGTTCCCTTTGGGCCCCTTAGTTTTTGCATCGCTTCGAAGCTGGTAAGTGTTTTTGTGCTTTCTCCCTCTATATGAGAGATGACATCTCCTGCAAGAATTCCCAGCCTGTAGGCGGGTGTTCCCTCGATCGGAGTAATGACCATGAGCTTATCCCCCAGCTTCTGGATCATGATGCCAAGACCAAAATATCTCCCCTTGTACTCTTCTTGTAGCGTCCGCAGATTTTTCAGGTTCAGGAAGTAGGAATGCGGATCCAATGTCTGAAGCATCCCATTGATCGAGGAGTGCGCAAGCGTTTGATGGTCGACCTCTTTAAAATGGCTCGTTTCTATGGCCATAACGATGGAGTTGATCTTTTGCAGGGATTCGATCCAAACATCTTCTTCCCATGCTTGGGTTATAACAAGAGAAAAAAACAGGAAAATGATCAGGAATATTCGTTTTTTCATGACTCTCTTCAGCACCCAAATATTACCAGAGCCTGTCCTTAATTTCAAGCCATGGGTGGGATTCGCAAGCAATTCCAACACCGTCATGCATAAGCACTTCGACACTCCGACCTGTGATTCCAAGAAGAACTTATTGTTGACTTAAATGGTGATACAAGCTATATTTTCAGAACACTCAAGAGAGAGAAAACATGTTCGGTAACATAGGCTTTCCTGAACTGCTTGTCATCCTGACAATCGCACTCCTTATTTTCGGACCCAGGAAACTCCCAGAAATCGGACGCTCTATTGGAAAGGCCATGAGAGAATTCCGCAGGACCTCCGACGAGATCAAAGAAAAGATCGAAGAAGAAATCCAGGCCGAAGAATTCAGGGATATCAAAGAGGAGATCGACAAGGATATCAAGGATATCCAAGAGGGTGTCAAAACGGAAACAGCCGAAGAGATCTACAAGGACGTTGACAAGAATGAGGAAGGGGAAAAAATCTCCTGACGGGATGACCTTTCTCGAACATCTCGAAGAACTCAGGAAAAGGATCTTCTGGTCTTTTGTCATTCTTATCGGTGCGGTCGTTCCTGCCTGGTTCTTCAGCAAAGACCTTTACAACATTCTCGCCCAACCTGTCACACAATTCTTGCCTGAAGGGAAAAAATTGGCCTTCACATCTCTGACCGCACCCTTCATGTTGTACATCAAAGTCTCCTTTTTGGCGGCGCTTTTTTTTACCTCACCCTTTATTTTTTTCCAGCTCTGGATGTTCATTGCTCCCGGCCTCTACCAGAGGGAAAAAAAATACGTCATTCCTTTTGTGCTTTTCACATCTTTCTTTTTCATTGGGGGTGCCATTTTCGCCTACCTTGTCGTCTTCCCCTTCGCCTGCAACTTTTTTCTCGGGATGGGATCAGAATTCGACCCTGTTATCACGGTTGACCAATATTTCAGCCTGGCACTCCGCGTGATCCTCGGGATTGCATTGGTCTTCGAGATGCCCACCCTCGCCTTTTTTCTCTCCAAGATCGGGCTCATCACAGCGAAGATGATGGTCAAATATTTCAAATACGCCGTGCTCGTGGTCTTCATCATCGCCGCAATTATCACTCCGACTCCGGATATGATCACCCAGAGTATCATTGCCGTACCCATGCTCGGTCTGTACGGGATCAGCATTCTTATCGCGGCTCTTGTCGGAAAAGAGAAAGCGAAGAGAAGAAGCGAACAGGAGGAGAACACCTCCGAATAATATGGAAAAAAAAGAAAAGGTCATCCTTCGCAGACTCCCC
>JASFEP010000202.1:0-8035 GCA_050124775.1 Candidatus Aminicenantota bacterium | reverse complement strand
TTCGAAACCAAGAGCGACTATCAAATCTGCGCGGAGATCGCCGAACGATTGGGAATCGGCGAGGCTTACACAGAGGGCCGCTCCGAACGGGACTGGATCGAATGGGCCCTTTCTAGATACAGAGAAACCCGCTTCCCTGATGTTCCTCGTCTGGATGAATTCGAATCCTCCAATATTGGTGTCTATTCTGTGCCTGTCACCAAGCCGGCTGTCGCTTTTGTCGATTTCAGAAGGGACCCAAAAAAATATCCGCTTCCCACACCATCCGGCAAGATCGAGATCTTCTCAAAAAGACTCTTCGATAAAAAAAATCCCGCAGAAATACCGGCTGTGCCCAAATACATCCAGGAATGGGAAAGTCCCTTCGGTGATGAAGCAAAAAAGTATCCTCTACAGCTTGTGGGACATCACTTCATGCCGCGCGTACACTCCACACTCGCCAACGTGGACCTGTTGCAGGAAGCTTTTCCCCAACGGCTGTTCATCAATCCGATAGATGCCCGGAAGAGGGGCATAAAGAACGGCGACGGGGTCAAAGTTTACAATTCCCGCGGGGCGACCATCCTGGGCTGTCGAGTGACCGCACGGATCATGCCGGGTGTCGTAGCCATTCCGCAGGGATCCTGGTGGGAACCGGATGAAGACGGTATCGATTATGGAGGATCGGTCAATGTTCTCTCCTCCGAAAAGTGGACACCTCTTGCCTTTGGAAATGCCCAGCACACGATCATGGTAGAGGCTGAAAAAGTCTAAAGCAGGTAATATAATTATAATAAAGTATAAATAGGTATAATTAAAATAGATTAAGAATAAAATTAGAAAAATGGCAAAACAGCTCGCATTCTACTTCGATTCTAGCCATTGTTCTGGCTGTAAAGCCTGCCAGATGGCATGTAAGGATAAACACGATTTGGACGTCGGCTTGAATTGGAGGCGTGTTTATGAGATATCCGGGGGCCAGTGGGAAAATCAGGGTAATGCATGGATTCCTCATATCTTTGCCTACAATCTCTCCATCGCTTGCAATCACTGCGCAAAACCTGTCTGCAGAGATGTTTGTCCTACCGGAGCCATCACGAAACGGAAAGACGGAATCGTCCTGATCGATAAGAACAAATGTATGGGCTGCCGTTACTGCGAATGGGCCTGTCCCTACGGAGCGCTTCAATTCGATAAGGCTTCAGGAACGATGACCAAGTGCCATTTTTGTTTCGACAACATCGATGAGGGAAAAATTCCAGCCTGCATCAGTGCATGCCCCCAGCGGGCTCTTGACTTCGGGGAGCTTTCCGAACTGAAGAAAAACTACCACGGGACTGACAACGTCCATCCTCTTCCCGACCCGGCACTCACAGACCCGGCCATAGTGATCAATCCGCACAAGGACGCCGAGAGGGCGAGAGCGGAAAACGCGGAGATCGCAAACAGAGAGGAAGTCTGAAATGCCAGAAAATGCGTGGTCGCTCCTCGCGTTCACACTGCTTTCCCAGATGAGTGTGGGTGCTTTTTGCGTGATCGAGACTCTAAACTTTTGCCACAGAAAAAAGCTTGACTCAAAAAAGCTGCATTTTTTTCGCTTATACTCACGCCTGTTCGTAATGGTATCGATAATCTTAGCGGGAATTTCTGCGATATTCCATCTGCGAAACTGGACAAATGCATATCATGCGTTCAACAACGTCAAAACATCATGGATAAGTAAAGAGATGGTGTTCTTTATCCTATTCGTCTTATTCGTGGCTCTTCTTATCTTGATGAGCTGGCGAAAGATCCAACCGAAACGTAGCCACTGGGCGATTGTAACGGCCGGAATACTCTGCGGCATTGCTCTGATCTTTTCCATGGCTAGGATCTACATGCTGCCCACTGTTCCGGTCTGGGATGCATGGACCACACCGAGTCTTTTTGTTACGACTACCTTCCTCCTCGGGAGTTTGGCTGTCGCGTGCCTTATGCAAACATTCCTCGGGTCCTCAGGAGCATCATTCCTGACTGATGGTATCCGGGAACGTTGGAGCTGGAAGACCCTCCCGACTCTCGTAAAACTTGCCATGTTTTTTCTAGCGATGGGCATATTCATTTCCGGATTTTTCGCACACCGGCTGATTGCGGCGGATACAGCAGCTGCACCAGAGACTTTTATCATGGCCCCGGATAAACAGATCCTCTTTTTTTCCAGAATCTTCTTTTTTATCGTGGGCTGGGTTCTCCTGGTGTTGTATCTCAAACGATTGCGTCTCGAAGGAGATAACCGGGGAAGACTCCAAAGACTCGTTTATGGCGCTTTTGCTTTAGTCACTTTGGCTGAGATCCTGGGGCGGTATCTGTTCTATGCGTCCTTTTACCGGATAGGCCTATGATTTCTTGCCTCAGGATCTTATCTGTGCATATTCACTTCTTGTTCGGAATCCACCCTGCTATTCGCGCTGGGAATGTTTTTTTCGTCTTAGATAATTCTCATAGTCTTTGCGTGTGTTGAGGTTTCTGAACCAGTTGTTCTCGCCCAAAGGGACATATCGAACGTTACCTCTTTCGAAGAGAGGGAGGAGTGAGAGCACGCCACAATCCAGGAGCTTTTGCATTACAGGAAGCACCGCTTTGGAATAAACGGCGAAAAGAGGTTCCAATCTTCCTCTCGGCGAAACCGGAAGGGTGATATCCGCCTTATCCGCTTCGCGGACAAGCCTTGTGAGAAAACCGAGGTCGATTTCGGGAATGTCACAGGCAATGACAAAACATTTCTCCTGCACGGAGGTTCGCAGCGCTGTCTTGATGCCCATCATCGGTCCTTTGCCCGGTTTTTCATCGACGACCAGAGTCCGCTTCAGGAAGTCGAATTTTTTCCTGTCGGAAACACTGACTAAAACTTCACTGAAATGATCCTCCAGTTGTTTTAGGATATGCTCAACTATTGTTTCCTCGGCGACAGGCAGCAATGCCTTATCCCACTGCATACGCCGGCTACTGCCACCGGCAAGCAAAATAAGGCCGAGGGGTTGACCATTGCATAAAAATAAATCTTTCACTCCCTCATCATAATTCTTGTGGGGAAAAAATCAACCGGCCCAGCACTTCCGTTCGATATCCTCTCTGTTTTATAATCGGGGTGTGAAAAAGAGATCTTTCGGGTTCAGCTCAAATTTGAGAAGAATTTTTGCATCATTGACATCCGCAGCCTCCGAATAATACCTTAAAAAAAGATATGGATAGAGGGATTACCTTGCAATAAAATGCGATCTTTGACGTCTACCCAATGTGAGACATCAATAATGGAATGATCGATGGCAAAAATCCAGGACTTCTTCCGCTCCGAATACAGCAGATGGGTCCGTTTTGTGCGGCGGTTGATCGATGATGCCGCAGACAGGGATGCAGAGGACATCGTACAAGATGTAATGCTGGGGCTTTTCGATAAAGCGGACATAACCGCCCCGATCGAGAATCTTTCCGCTTACATCTACAGAGCCCTGCGAAACAGGGTTACGGATATGTTCCGCCGGAAGCGGGATGTGGCCTCCCTGGCAGAACTTGTGCACGGATCAGCCAAAGATGCTGCGGATGCTCTGGAACAGAAGGAGCTTAAAGAAGCTGTGGTCAAAGCCATCGACAAACTCACCGATGACCAGAGAGCGGTGGTTATCGCCACAGAGTTTGAGGAACGGTCTTTCCGCGAGCTTTCCGAAGAATGGAAGATCCCGATCGGAACGCTCCTGGCACGAAAATCGCGCGCGATACAAAAAATAAAACGTGAATTGGCCGGAACGGTATGATTCGCGAAGGAGGAAACAATGAACAATCATCTTCATTATATGCACGGGCCAGCTCCCAGCAGAGGGGCGACGGTCTTTCGGATCATCGGCTGGACTGTTATGGGAGTTATTCTGGCAGCCCTTTTCGCTCTGGTTTTCGGTTTTGTCGTCAAATGGTTATGGAATTGGCTGATGCCGGCACTGTTCGGACTGGGCATGATCACCTACTGGCAAGCTTTTGGAATCGTCATCCTCGCCAAACTCATCTTCGGAAGTTTAGGAGGACACCATCGGGACAGATCCGATCACTTCAGGAATAAGTTCCATGAGAAATGGCACAGGCCTTGGGGTGAAGAGGGCGAAGGTTCTCCGAGCCTTCAGAAAAACCAGAATTTCCACAAGTATTACAAAGAATTCTGGCGCGATGAAGGGGAGAAGGCCTTCGAAGACTATATCCGAAGAATCAAAGCTAACGAACAGAACGCCCAGAAGGATTAGTTCGTGCACAAAGGCGTAAAGGACATTTATTTTCGCTTGATGGCTTTGGGCTTTCACATCCGGGATTTATTCAATCCCCCGGAGAATTTCCTCAAGGAAACCGATATCAAGCATGGAGACAGAGTGTAGGATTTTGGTTGTGGGCCGGGGAGTTCCTCCCTGGCCCCAGCCAGACTCGTTGGTGAGGGTGGAGAGTTTTACGCATTGGATATTCATCCCCTTGCCATAAAGAGCGTGGTGCGGAAAGCTGCACAAAAAGGGATCCTGTATCCCGAGTCATTGACATTCGGCGTGATCCCATCGATAATTGAATTCCTTAAGCTTCGCAATACATATGTATGGACTCAATGATTTATATAACCTTATTTCTCCGCACTACCCTGAGCTCGTCGAACGGATCCGGCAGCTGATCGAGGATTCGGAAAAAAGCTATTCGCAGGAAAACGAGGGCGAGGGGGAAGCTTTCGATAGTTTCCTTTGGGAGCACACGGTCCATGTCGCGGCAATCGCACAAAGAATTGCCCGAGTCGAAAACGTGAACGTAATAGATGCAGTCATTGCTGCGCTATTCCACGACAGCGGCAAATTTTTGAAGGGGCGTTATCATGATGACGAGAAACCGGAGGAGGAAAGCGCTGCCGAGCTGGCACAAAAGATCCTCACTGAGGAAGGCATGAATATCGCGGACATCGAGACGATCACAAAGGCGATCATTGCGCTTTACAGCGAAACGATACCGCCCAGCAATATAACCGATGTGGTACACGATGCAGATTTTTTGGCTAAATTCGGTTATCTCGGAGTGGCCAATCTTTTTATGAAATCCGGATTGAGGGGAATGCCCCTGCACAAAACTCTTATCTCCTCCTTGAGTAAAGAGTTGACCTATGCCGCAGCATTGGAGGCGAACATGCGCACCGGGATAGGAAAAACAATGGCGAAGAAAAAAAGTGTGGGGACCCTTTCCTTCTACCGGGGATTGCTTAAGGAACTCAGAGAAGCGGGAATCGCCTTCTTCGTCATAAAGAAGAAACTCTTTCCCCGCCCCGAAAGCCCCGGTGAAACGATTACACTACTGATGGTTGTTCCGGAGAATTGTCCTGAATGCCAGAGTGAGCTCAGGATGGACTTTTCGGCGGAGGCCAAAACGAAGTGTCAACAATTGACGGCAGAAATCACTTGTGCCCATTGCCCGAACACGTACCGGGTCGCATTTTGTCTTCCCGAAATCCCTCGATAATTCGCAGGGCAAACATTAGAAGTAGATTTTTCCTAGCAAAATTACGGCTCTAACGTGTATTTATAATGAAAATTTAGGATTAATTGGTTTATTATCAGGATTATAGTGTGGCCCGTCCCCATTTTTTAATCGACGGTGAAGCCGATCTTGAGGGTGACCTGCCAGTAGGATACGGAGCTCTCCTCTATGTAACCCCGAGTTTCGATGACTTGGAACCATCGCATATTGTGCACTGTTTCCGAAGCTTTTGAGATGGCGTTCTTCACAGCATCTTCCATACTGACTTTAGAGGAACCAGTCAATTCGATCGCTTTGTAAACATGTTCTTTCATTTCTTTTCTCCTGAAAAAATTTGAAAAGGCATTATAGCACAATGACAGACGGTCGGGCTAAGAATTCTCTAAATCTCAGGACAAACACACTAAATGACAGATAATCCCCCGTCTACGGATAGGACTTGCCCAGTTATCCAGCTGGACTCCTCCGAAAGCAAAAAAGTGATGGCATTGGCGATATCCGTGGGACTCCCATAGCGCCCCAGAGGATGCCGCTGGGCAGCACGCTCTCGTTTTTCCTCGGTCTCCAACAGTTTTGCCGCCTGAGGCGTATCTGTCAAGGAGGGTGCTACGGCATTCACCCTTATCTTTCTCCGCACGAATTCAGCGGCAAGTGCGCGCGTCAAACCTTCCAGACCTGCCTTCATTGTCGATACAGACGCATGAAAACTCATCCCCCGATGAACAGCAACCGTACTTATCAGAACGATACTGGATCCTTGGGCCTTCTGGAGCGCCGCCAGTGAAGTTCTGATGATTCTTATGGCTCCTAAAACATGCAGGTTAAAATCGTCCAT
Organism: Candidatus Aminicenantota bacterium; assembly: GCA_050124775.1. GTDB lineage: Bacteria > Acidobacteriota > Aminicenantia > Aminicenantales > Aminicenantaceae > WTAW01. The sequence goes on along the minus strand of JASFEP010000202.1, from coordinate 1,695 downwards.
AAAGTCATCATCTGTGAGCCGCTGAAACTGGGCCAATTTTATACTGCCTGGACAATAAACCAAGCCATGAAGAACTTCAGGCATCTCCGCTTTCCCCGCTTCTGCCGGCTGAGAAACATCCACTGCTGAGAAACGAATACCCTCTTTTTCAAAGTCCGGGTGGGGATGGCGACTGAAGACGTGAACGTCGGCGCCCAACTCTTTGAGGTTTTTGCTTAATTGGAAACCGATGCCCGAGCTTCCTCCCACAACCACGACATTTTTTCCATCCATTCGTATCATGTTATTGCACTCCCTAAGATAAAATTATGGAGCGGATGAGATTCTCTCGCTGCTCTTGGCCTTCCTGAGCGTTAATAAGGCGATAGCGCCCCCTACGACAAAAGGGATCGCAAGTTGAAGCCACAACAATCGGTACGGCAGCAGAAAAGACGGCGCGGGGTGTTGCGGATTCGAGGGCAACGTGCGTTCATAGTAGGAAACAGCAGCGGTGATCCAGGTGAATACCCATGCCAAAAACATCGCCACTCCCAGCCATTTTTTCTTTCCGTAAAGCATCGCCTTTTTAAAATAGGAAAGCCAGGTTTTCCACACGAAAATGAAAAGCACGGGGAATGATCCCCATGTGTGGATATTGAAGGAAGCGCTATCCAACTCGAGCGGAGGAAGATTTTCCGTCAACGCGCCGATGAGTCCGGTTATTCCAGCAAACAAGCCCAGGAGATAAAGCATCGTCGCAAAGCTTCCGAATGCCCGGTGTGACCGGAAGAGAACGTCATTGGTCTTCAGAAGTCCCGTTTTTTTTCTGTAGTAGCCGGCATACATTCCTGTAACCCCTTGAACAGTGGCACAGGCCATCCCCACACATGTTATCAACGTGTTGAATTCAACTTGGGTGATGGTCATTTCGTCTACTTAGAAGAGATATAAACGTAACACATTTTTTTGAGTGTGAAAAGGGTGAGATCCTGGTTCTTAAAAGTCCCTGCCCAAAGCCTCGCCTTCGATCATCTGAAAGACATTCCGATCATCAAACCGAAATCGTAGCTGTCTCTCCCCGGGACATAGGCCGCATACAGCTGGAAGGCGGGAAGGGCCAATCTGCGCAAGTACAAACGCACGGAGAGCCCGAAGCTGTGGATAAATTCAGATGAAAATAGACGATCGAGCTTCTCGGAAAAAAACGAATAATCATAAAAGCCTACCGTTGATAATATGAAAACCCGCGACGTGAAAAAGGGGATGCGGTATTCTATCGTTCCCGACAGAACCTGATCGGCGATGAATTCGTTGTCATCGTATCCCTTCACCGGTAAGCTCCCCCGGCCCCCTTTTCCGCCTATGACATAGGTATAGCCATAAGGGGCATTCCAGCTCATGGAAAGGACGTTCTGGATTGCAAGCGTGTGATGGAACAATGCTTTTTTATAGAGCGAGGCGGTCAGGCCGACCAGGGTGTAATCGAAGTCCGAAAACCACAATTCTCTCTGAAAATTGAGACCTAGCGACAGTCCATCCACATAATCCTCATCATAATAGAGACGGTTATAGAGAAAATCCAGGTTAAGGGCGTGTGAAGCCCCGTCGACAGGTGTCAAAACACCACCTTTGTGTGTAACATTGCTGTAACTGTACCCTCCGCCGACAGAGGTAAAATCATTGAACCTGTACCGCAGGAGAGCGGCGGCTGAAACC
>JASFEP010000201.1:0-8079 GCA_050124775.1 Candidatus Aminicenantota bacterium | reverse complement strand
GTTATAAATGGGATGAAAATCAAAAAAAAGTCCGATTGAAAGGTTCACAGGTCCAGGATTTTTCTTTGGGGATTCCCATCTATAAAATTCCTGTCATAATTGGAATAACGACCTCAAAAGGAAAGGTTGCCGAGAAAGTCTGGATAAAACAAAAAGAAGAAATTTTCGAATTTGCTGTGGATGAAAAACCTCTGATGGTACGGTTTGACGAGGGAAATTTTTTATTGAAAGAATGGACATTCGAAAAAGAAATGGATGAACTTCTCTATCAACTCAAAAATGACGATGTTGTTGGCAAAATGTGGGCTGCGTCAGAACTGGTGAAATTTGAAGGAAATTCTCTTGTTGCGGCAGAGTTGATGGAAAGAATGCAAAATGATTCTTTCTGGGCTGTTCGAAGAAGCGCCCTCGAAGCTCTGAGAAAATTAAATGTAGATATAAATGTCGAGCTTTTGAAAAAAATGTGCCGTGATAAAAATTCAAAAGTGAGAACAACAGCGATACAAATCCTCGGAGATACGAGAGATTCTGAATTAGTGTCCTTCTTTAAAGATCAGTTCAAAACGGATGATAGTTATTTAGCCCAGGCAGAAACGCTTCGTTCCATCGGAAAATGCGGTAGTCGATCTCAAATTTCTTTTCTGGAAGATGCAACGAAAATGAAATCCCCCAGAGATGTGATCAAAAGAGCCGCTGATTGGGCTCTGAACGAATTAAAGAAAGACCTACAGTAAAAAATTAACCAAGGAGGCTAATTATGAGAATAAGACGTTCCTTAGTCGTTATTTTAATATTTCTTTTTGGATTGTCTTCTCTATTGAGTGCAGCAACATTTGATAAATCTGAGTATATATCCAGAAGAGTTAAGCTCATGGAATATATCCCAGACGGAATCGCATTAATTCTTGGATCCGAGGGAAAAAAGCAGAACAGCAATTTCATTTATTTTACCGGTGTGGAAGTTCCAAATTCTATTCTAATCATCGATGGGATCAAGAAGGAGAGTATTCTTTTCCTGCCTTCAGTTGAGTCAGATGAAAAAGTGTTAAAAGAAAAAACAGGTGTTGCCAGGGTTATGCCTGTTTCCCGTCTCGCTCAACAGCTCGCTTCATATCGGGCACAGACAGATATCATTTACACTCCTTTTGATAGGAGTGATGCCAGCTACGTCCCCAGAGGATTATTAGATCCTGATAACAGTTTATCGAGAGAAATGAATCTCATTAGCCAAATAAAAAAGAGAATCCCATTTTTTAAATTTAAGGATATCAGCCAAGCTGTAGGCGAGCTGAGAGTTATTAAAAGTCCGGCAGAGATCGAGGTTCTGAGGGAATGTGCAAGGATATCGAGTTTAGCCCATATCGAAGCACTCAGATCAGCAAGACCTGGTATGTATGAATGGGAGCTTGCTGTGCTTTTTGAATACACGATAAAAAGACTCGGTGGACAGGGATTCGGATATGAACCCATCGTGCCATCAGCGCCGAGGTGGTATGATTCTCATTATTCGGAAAACTCAAGAAAGATAAATGACGGCGAAATGGTTATGCCTGATGTTGGAGGAGAATATCATTATTATGTCGTAGACATTTCAGCGACATTTCCGATCAATGGGAAATTTACTACGGAGCAGAAACGGTTGAACAAGATTATTTGTGCTGTCGAAGAGACTATGCGCAAGGTGTTCCGTCCAGGGATAAAAAGTATAGATATGAAATCAGAAGTTCAGGAAATCCTTGATAAACAAGGAATTGATATGGACAAGGAAGGGGTATACAGGATTTTAGCCGACCATTGGATAGGGCTGGATGTTCATGATCCAGGTCCCTCTTCCAGAAACACGATATTAAGACCGGGAATGGTGATTGCAAGTGACCCGGCTATAAAGATCAGAGACGAAAACGGCAATGTCATTCGGGGTGTTAAAATTGAAAATACAATCTTGATCACAAAAGACGGCTGCGAGAATCTCACACATCTCGTTCCGAGAACTGCTGAAGACATTGAAAAAGTAATGGCGGAAAAAGGTATCCTTGATTTTATAAAAGAGCAAAACGAATGATGTCCTTCGTCAATTTCATACAAACATAAAAACGGACGAGGAAAATTTTGCTAGATAACGATAATAATGAAATGAGAAGGTGGGCGATACAGGATTTGAACCAAAGACTTCTGCCGTGTGTGGATAATCTAGAAATACGGGGCCTCAAGCACAGCTTAGGGACTCACGGAAGTGCTACTCATACCGAAGAGATTCGATTGGATCAGCCATGGCGGCGCGGACGACTTGAAATCCGACCGTAAGCAGCGCGATCACCATGGTCATTCCACCGGCTAACACAAACGGCAAAGCCCCGGGATTGATGCTGTAGGCATAATTCTGCAGCCACCGATTTATGATCACATAAGAGACCGGGATCGCAAGAATAAATGCGATCCCCATCAATTTGAGAAAATCCTTAATAAAGAAGAAGGTGATGTTCGGGACGGAAGCCCCCAAGACTTTGCGGATCCCGACTTCCCTCGTCCGCTGCTCGGTGGTAAACGCCGCGAGGCCGAAAAGCCCAAGGCAGCCGATGAAGACGGCCAAGGCGGAGAATATTCCGGATATGATCCCGGCCCGGCTCTCCGAGACATACCAATCGGCAAGCCTTTCATCCAGAATAGAATGCTGAAATACCAGGCCTCCAGAAAAACGCTTCCATACTTCCTCAATCCGGGGACGCACTGCTTTCATGCTGCCTGGGCGAACTCGTACGGCCACACAGGAGGCGATGTTTTGATCGTTGTCGATATGAAAGAATGCAAAGGGAGCGATGTCGTTATGCAGTGAGCGGAAATGAAAGTCCTTGATGATTCCCAGGATCGGTATTCCCCGGTCACCCCTTTCCAACTCCTTCCCCACAGGATCGTCTAACCCAAGGGCCTTAGCTGCGGATTCATTTAACATAATAGTACGATGATCCCGATCCAATTTATCTTCTTTCCCATACTTGCGGCCGGCCACAACGGGGATGCCCAAGGTATCCAGGTACTCATAATCTCCTCCGATGTTGTAAAGGCTCACGGCAGGGGCGGAGGGAACACCACGGGCATGTGCGGAAAAAGTATGGGTAGCTACTCCGGGAAAGCCGCCTCCTCCGGTGGCCAGCACATCAGGGTCCCTTTTCAATTCGGTTTTGAAGGCCTCGATGGATTTTCCCAGCGCCCGAGTATTCTCGATAACCATCAAGTTGGCCTTGTCGTACCCGAGGTCCTTGGATAGCATGAAATCGACTTGCTTTTTGACCAACAGAGTTCCGATGATCAAGGCGATGGAAACGGTAAATTGAAACACGACCAAAAAATTTCGTAGGGAAACCTTGCAAACCTTAGTCCGGGCAGAGCTTTTCAACACCGAAACTGGCTGAAAAGAAGACAGGAAAAAAGCCGGATATCCTCCAGAGAATATGCCGATGAGAACGGCAAAGGCCAGCAAGCCGGGAACAACCAGGGGATAGGGAAAAGAAACCAGATTGATATCCGAACCGGTCAAGTTGGAGAAAGCCGGAAGTAGAAATGCTGTCAACCCTCCGGCCAAAAGCATAGCCAGGAAGGTCAGAAGTACTGATTCGAAAAGAAATTGGCCTATCAACTGGCGGCGAAAAGAACCCAGAACTTTGCGCACCCCGACTTCCCGTGCCCGGGTGACCGAACGGGCCGTAGATAAATTGATGAAGTTCACGCAGGCTAAGATCAAAATGAATCCGGCGATGACCGCAAAAAGATAAACATAGATGATATTGCCTACTGGCTCCAGCTCATGTTCGATGCGGGATTTCAGGTGGATATCCGTCAGCGGTTGCAGAAAATAACGGTAGCTGTGGCCTTTTGACAAAAAATCCCGGTATTCCTCCTCTCCCCCCTCGAACATAGTAGGATAATAGCGGTCAACCATGCCGGGCAGTTTGGCCTCCAGGGCCCTCCAATCGGCGCCCTCGTTCAGCATGACATAATTGAAACAGTACCAGGACCCCCAATCATGCTCAATCACTTCGGTAGCCGCAAGGGGAATCAAGAAATCATAATGAAAATGAGAATTAGCCGGGAGGTCATCCAGAATTCCGGTGACCACATGAGGCTTGTTTTCTTCCCACCAATTGCTAACCGTTAGAATTTTTCCCATGGGATCTTCCGATCCAAAATACTTAAGCGCCGCTTCCTGGGTTAGCACAATGGAATTCGGCTCCTGGAAAAAAGTGAGGGGATCTCCTTTTATTACCGGAATGGTGAACATTTCAAAAAACTCCGGATCGACATAAAGAACCTTCCGCTCGAGCATGCCGAAGCCGTCGTGTTTCAATTGTGTGGGTCCGCTCTCGGTCAGTATCCGAAGACGCTTGATCACCTCCGGATAATCCGACACCATAGTTTCGGATACACGGGGAGTATTCCAGCCCCAATAACGGGTGCGGTCAGGACGAGTACGCTCCAGAGCCACCCGGTAGATTTGGCTGGCGTTTTCGTGGAACCGGTCAAAGGATAACTCATAGCGGATATGAAAAAGGATAATAAAGCAGGAAGCGATTCCCACGGCAAATCCCGCCAGATTGATGAGCGTATAAACCTTACTTTTTTTGATATTTCTCCAGGAAATCAATAAATAATTTTTAAACATCACAAACGCCATATAGAGTGTCAGCCGTAGGTAGCTCTGGAGGGATTTTATTACTTGAAATCGGAACCACCAGCGGGCATGAAAAGAACCCCTTTGGGAGACCATACGGGAAAAAGTCTCCTCGAAGTCTCCACAAATGGAATGCTTTTCCTCATATAACCACAGCTGGCGAATCAGTAAGCTGGCGAGGGCGGGCGGCCTGATCTCTTTCTTCATTCGGATTTTCCCGGAAGATCCATCATCAGGTCCGGCATACCCTTCCAGAGTTTTTCGTGCAGCGACCGCGTGTTCATTAGCGCTTTTTTCCCATCCAAGGTGATGGAATAGGTGGTTTTTCTTTTGCCGCCTCTTTCAGGAGTCGGATCGCCCTTGGCAGACCGGACGAAACCTTTTCGGATTAAATATTCAAGCGAATTATAAAGTGTACCGTATACGATTTCCTTATCAGTAAGTTCGGTGACTTTATCCCGAATCGCTACCCCGTAGGCGCTGCCTCCTAGATGGCATACTGCAATTAAAATAATTTCTTCGTTTAAAGTTAAAACTCTCATACGTCCCCATTGTCAGAATAATTTCGACATTATCGATAATATCAGGTTCACAATGATTTTGTCAATATTTTGGAGGCCCGATTTGGAACGCATCTGTTTGGAAAACTTTTGAGTTATTAGTGGACGTACTGTTTGAAAAGATGTGTTAATACCTAGCTCGAGTGGAATTCCTCCGCTCCAGATGATCCCGAAATGTGGTCACGATAAAAGAGGAAGATAGTACAGAAGGTGTTATGTTATTGATAATAAAATGGTGGGCGATACAGGATTTGAACCTGGGACTTTGACCATGCGTGAGAAGAACAAAAGACGAGAAAGCGGAAATTTTTGCGTGGCAGAGAGCCGGAAATTTTCACGTTGCTAAGATCCGGAAGTTTTTACGTTGCCTTGACACTGTCGCGAATTAGACCTATGGAATCCTAGAGCTTTTTGATATTCTAATTGATTTTTCTAGATGCTTGACAAATTTTGGTCACAGTTTTAATTCAAAAATGAAATCAGTGCAGCAAACATGTCCCTTGACATACATAGAATTGCTATGTATAATACTTCTATGTATGCAACTTTGATGGCTACTTGCAGTGGGTTAGGATGGCGATGAACATCGGCAAGGATTTGGTTGCTGCCTCCGCAACGCCACTGGTGCTGGCGATCCTCCGGGAGGGTGAGAGTTACGGCTACGCTATCATAAGGCGTGTCAGTGAACTGTCAAGCGGCCAGCTGCGGTGGACTGACGGCATGCTCTATCCGGTGCTCCACCGGCTCGAGCGCAACGGATACATCGAAGCCTCCTGGGGACGATCGGAGACCGGGAGGCGACGCAAGTACTATCGGTTGACCGATCGGGGAATAAAGCTGCTGGCAAGACAACGGCAGCAATGGAAAGTCGTTGACGAGACTCTGCGCGGCGTGTGGTTCAGCGCTGTTCATTTAACTTGGCAAGGAGTGCGAACGTGACAGACGAGACATCAAAAACGACTCTGGAAGAGAGCATCGGCGAATGGCGCGCCTTCCTGCGCCGCCGACAGGCGATTCACAAGGTGGATGTCGAAGAGCTTGAGGATCATCTGAGAAGCCAGATCTTCGGGCTAGTGGATGCCGGCCTGTCCGATGATGAAGCGTTCTTGGTCGCAGTGAAGCGAATTGGCGATCTCGATACTCTATCGCGCGAGTTTGCTCGCGAGTACTCCGAGAGACTCTGGAAGCAGCTCGTCGTCTCGCCTGAAACAGGCTTGAGGGCCAATGGGAGGAAGGAGGCCATCGTCGCAGTCGCTCTGGCAATCGTCTCGGCTGTTGCAATCAAGCTTCCGGAACTGTTCGGATTTCACATGAGTGCACCCATCACCGAAACCTCTTTCTACATTCGCAACTTCAGCCTCTTCGTCCTGCCGCTGCTGGCCGGCTACTTTGCTTGGAAGCGGACAGTCGATTGGGCCGGTCGCATTTGGCTCGCGATTCCATTCGTCGTGGCGGTGCTGGCGGTCAATATATTCCCGTTCGATGCCCGAGGGCATACACTGATATTGGTGGCCATCCACCTGCCGATCGCTTTGTGGCTCACGGTCGGATACGCCTACATCGGTGGCCGATGGAGCGACCACTACCGGCGCATGGACTTCGTGCGTTTCTCGGGTGAGTGGTTCATCTACTACACCCTGATCGCGCTCGGTGGTGGCGTTCTGATGGCTTTTACCATGTTCATCTTCCAGGCCATCGGTGTCGATGCCGAGGAACTGGTGGCGGCCTGGGTGATGCCGTGCGGCGTCGTCGGCGCGGTCATCATCAGTGCCTGGCTGGTGGAGGCCAAGAAAAGCGTCATCGAGAACATGGCCCCGGTGCTCACGCGCCTGTTCACTCCGCTGTTCACGGTCGTTCTTCTCGTCTTTCTCGCCACCATGGTCTGGACCGGTAGCGGCATCAATATCGAGCGGGAAGTTCTGATCGGCTTCGACCTGCTCCTCGTGGTGGTGCTTGGGCTGCTTCTCTACTCGATCTCGGCACGCGATCCGCAGTCAAAGCCAGGCATCTTAGACGTGCTGCAGCTGGTGCTGGTGGTCTCGGCGCTGCTCGTCGATGCGGTCGCTCTCTGGGCCATCACCGCCCGCATCTCGGAGTTCGGTTTCAGTCCCAACAAGGTCGCGGCGCTGGGTGAGAATCTGGTGCTGCTGGTGAACCTAGGATGGTCGACGGTGATCTACGCCCGTTTCCTGGCCGGGCAGGGTTCGTTCACCAGGCTCGAGCGTTGGCAGACCGCCTACCTGCCGGTCTTCGCGGCATGGGCCTGGGTAGTGGTTCTCGTCTTTCCACCGCTCTTCGGGTACCGCTAGGAACCCCGGCGATGCCACTGTGGGGCGTTCGAGCGTTTTACATCGATACAAAGACCTATCTTCCCTACAAGGCTGCAGCTAAAGCATTTGACCAGATGATAATGGAGACGGAAGGGGCGCCCTTTTCACCGTTTACAGGGAAGTCGATGGCATCGTGGTGGCCTACAATATGGTGATCTTCGAAGGAAGGGAGAAAGGCGTAACGCTGATCGTTACAGACGTAAAGTTTAACTCATGCCTGGAAGATTCTTTTTTCAAGATGGAGTAGGAATGTGTTCTAGATAAAAGCATGGTGGGCGATACAGGATTTGAACCTGTGACTTCTACCGTGTGAAGGTAGCACTCTTCCACTGAGTTAATCGCCCAGCCGAGTGTATTATTTTTAGTCCATTTATTGTTGAATGTCAATGGGGAGTGTTGGGGAGAAGATCAGTCCGACCTTTCTAATTACTATTAGTGGTGATTATGGAATTTTTGAATAAAATTGATTTTCTGTGCGTAAATTTATATAGATTAAAGAGATATTTCGAGATTAAGAAGCCAT
>JASFEP010000200.1:0-8081 GCA_050124775.1 Candidatus Aminicenantota bacterium | reverse complement strand
AAAGAAGAGCGGCAAAGATTCCAACAAAAGCAAGCAAAACAATCAAAAAGGCTTTAATGAATCTTCTAGGTTTCATAGGTATCCGTTCCTGTTTAAGACAGTATAGTATATTCAAGTTCAGTCAAGAAACAAAATCTGGAGAATATATACGAGAACCGGCAAGGTTGCATCGGAGAAAGCTTTCCCTTATGATGATCCTGATTCAGTCGGAAGGAGGACTGTCATGGCCCACATCCAGGCAAAACAGGACACGAACCTGCCCCCACATCTTACAGTAAAGATCGCACCTGTAGACATGGTACCAGAGGAGAGTTTTATCTGTGATTACGGTGTCGACACTTTAACGGCGGGAGCCACATCGGAGATACATTTTCACGATTGCGATGTGTGGTGGATCATAGTCAACGGGATCGCCCGAATTCATGATTCCGGAAAGGAAATCGAGGCTGGCCCCGGAGATATGATCTTCACTCCAGCGGGTGATCTTCACAGAATCGAGGGGATCACAATGGTCACCTATGTATGGTTGGAAGGACCTCTTAAAGGCCAGAAACGAAAAGGCCGGCTCTCTACAAACACATAAAACCGCGAGATGTAAAGCTCAAAAATAGAAAAAGACAATATGTTCGACTTTCATGCTCTATGTCTCAAACAATGGAAAATAGGGAGAACTTCAGATGTCTCACTTTAAAAAGCTCTTCTGCGTAATGTGTTTTGTTTGTCTTGTGTTCAATCCAAGCTTCTGCATTTTTCCCCTGGAGAAAACACCTCGCTCAAAATACCTGGAGTACGCTCGAAAGTCAGCGGATGAGATCTGGAACAATTACGACTCTGTGATCGCACGCTGGAAGGAGAGTTTCGACCCCGAGAATGTGTTCGGTTACAGACCGCCGGGTGGTCTATTGGAAATGGCGGTGATTTATGCATTTTTATCCGCTGAAGATAACAATACAGAATATGCTGCACGATCCAAAAAAATATTGCTTTCGTACGGGGATTTCAGGTCTTTTTATCCCCGATGGGCTGTCGAGAAGCGTCCGGATTACGATGGGAGACCTCCTGTTCTGCCTGATTTTTTTACAGTGATGCGATACATCAGAGCCTACGATCTTCTCAATGATCACGATCTTTTCACTCAGGAGGAAAAGCAAAAGATCACCGACGGTATCGCAGAGAGCCTGGAATACCTCCTGCGCACCCAGGAATGGGGGCCGATGAACCGGGCCGCACTGCGCGCCGAATCATTAGCATGGGCTGTCCGGGCCCTCCCCGAGCATCCGGATGTCAAGATATGGGAAATGCAGAGAAAAGCCATCGGGGATGATAACTGGGGCAACTGGCAGATCGAGGACGCCACGATCTACCACGCTGTTTGGCTCTATGCCCTCTGTGGGTATGCAGACGCTTTGGGAAAACTCGAAGACCTTTTCGAGACCCCAGAGATGTATTATTACGCGCATTATTTCCTAAACCTGATGAGCCCGGACGGGATGATCCCTGACTTCGGCGATGCCAACTGGCAGTCCAATTGGAACCGATTTCTCGTGTTTTTCGAAACAGCCGCTGCTCAGTACAAAAATCCGCAAATGAAATGGGCGGCTTCGGTCATTGCGGAAAAATTCATCGACTTTTCGGCTCCCGATCCCAGCGTAGGACTGGGTTACATGCTCCTCGACTGTTACCGTTGGGCCGACGATGACCTTCCAGTCGATGCTCCAGAAAACCTATCCCAGGAAGTCATGGAAGATGTCCAGGGAAAAAAGATCGTCTTCCGGAATGGGTGGGACAAAAGAGCCACATACCTTCTCCTCAACTACAGAGACGAAGGGGATGGGGGGTTGAATTTCAGGGACTACTTGAGGGATACGATCCCCGTCGAAGAGGAAAAAATGACCCACGGCCATGCAGATGAGAACAGCATCGTGCTTTTAATGTCTGGAGGCTCGGTCCTTCTTCACGATGGAGGATACAGAGATTACATGCCCAGTGGCCCATTCGGGGCCTATCGACAGGACTATTTTCACAACAGGCTCTGTGTGCGTCCCGAAAAAATCTGGATGGGCCAACAGAAGGGAGAGTATCGATACAGCATCCCCGAAGCTATTCCAGGACAACCGATTCTAGGTTTCCTTCATAACGCCGGCTCCTACCGGATCGTGCGCACCCAAAGGGTAGATTTTCTGGCCCTGCCAGATCTTGACTATAGCCGTACAAGACTCATCGATGAGAAAATGGGCTACGAATGGGACCGAGTCATCACATACCTCAAAGAAGCTGGGATATTTGTAGTGTTCGATATTTTCAAATCACAAAAAGAGGGATACTTTACCCTTTCGAACCTCTGGCATACGCGCCAAATCGTCGAGCAAGGCGACCATTGGTATGACACTGTTTATGACAGGATCCAGACAAACACACTATCGACCGACCATCATCTTGCTCTCGTTTTCCCATCGACCCACTACCGACTGGAAGGCGTGGAGAAAGAGAAAAGGCACTATCAAGACGAATGGCTCATCCACCAGACCACAGCCCAGCATTTCGAGCTGGGTGAAACAGTGGGATTCATCACTGTCCTAATACCCCATAAAGCCAGTCTATCTGCGAAGAGCTTATCGGATAAAATCCAGCTTCTCCCTGTCGACTCCCCCAAAAAAGGAATGGGAGTGGAGGTCACAGCAGGAACAAAGATTTATTGCGTGGGCGTAAAAAACGACCTTCGAATGGATACGATCAGGGATTGGAGGCGGCCTCGCTACACATATGAATCAGGAAAGATCCGGTTCGGCAATATGGAATCCAACGGAGATCTCGTCTTTTATTCTTTGGAGGGAAACAGGCTCGACTACACGATCGTCAATCTGACAAAGGCCCTGTTTGCAGAAAATGTCCTCCTGGAAGCCAAGCCATCCTATTTTGGGCTGGCATTTGACGGGAGCCCGCCGGACAGAACGGGAATCGGGAAGCTTCGCTATTGGCGGGATACAACTCACTTGAAATAAATGGTCAACCGATGGATTGATGCTTGTCGAAGGCTTCCTTCTGCAAGTTCTTAGCTCGAGCGATCAATTCTTGGAGTTTGTCTAACACGATCCGGACTTTGATATTGACCAGCTTGCGCTTACCCTCCTGTTGCGTCCGATAATGTTTTTTCAGATAGTCTTCGATCTCCTCTTCGCTCAACCACTTCTTCAAGATTTCATCATTGATCAGCTCGGACTTTAGCTCCTCGAAACCTTGGCTCTGTGCCAAAACATGATGCGTCTCGAGCATCTCGGTCCGCCACTTCAAAAACTCCTCAGAGGCATAATCGGGAAGAGGGCCAAGAACTTTCTTGGCATTCTGTAAAGCCTCTTGGAAAAGTTCTACCGAAGATTTGACAAAATTCCGAGCTCGATAATAATCGGCCGAGTTGAACGGCGTACTCTCGGATAGAAGATCTTCCAAGATTTTTGTGGCTGTCATGACATCTTCGTAACTCTTGGAAACCTTAGGGAATATTTGAACCTCAGCGAATTTATCCATAACGGAAACCTCTTTTGAAGTGACTGGTTGAACTCATTGGCATTGCCAATTGGTCACAAAACAGCCGCCCTTCAGCTACCCAACCTTCAGAATTTTTATATCACAGGCACTCCATCCTGTCAAAAAATCCTTTATACCGTTCGTCTGTTTTCGGAATCTTTGGGAAACCAGGGAAAAAAAGCGTTCGTTCTTTCGGCATAAGCCTCGAACTCTGGATTTCCCTTATATTTCTTCTCGAGCATCGTCACTCCAGAAACGCGCAGTAGCAAAAACGAGATCGTCAGGGGACTGAGGACAGCTATCCACCCGTTGTCGAGTGACAGTGCAAGAAGAAAAATCCCCCACCACAAGATAACTTCACCAAAATAATTGGGGTGACGCGTGTATTTCCACAATCCTGTCATTATGATCTTTCCTTTATTTGCGGGGTCCTTTTTGAATTGTCTCAACTGATAGTCTCCCACCGCTTCGAACAAAAAACCTAAAGACCAAAAGGTGATACCCAGAAGATCAATTAGAGTGAGTTCCTCTCTAGAAGAAAAATTGACCAGCATGATCGGAAGGGCAATGATAAAGAGGAAGACTCCCTGAAGCATAAAGATCTGGAAATAACTCCGGAGAAGGAACCAACGTCCCCAGTCTCTGCGCCATTTGGCATACCGAAAATCCTCTCCTTTTCCTCTTTTTCGTATTGCGATATGCAGGGCTAGCCTCATCCCCCAAATGAGGACCAGGCCGCAGACTATAAGGTGTCGCATTGAAAAACCTTCCTTCAAAAAGAAGGTCAATAAGGCCACACCGATAAAGCCCAAGCCCCATGCGATATCCACGATAGAGTTATCTTTTTTTATAAGGGCAACACAAAATACGACATTCATATAAAGGAAAATGAATATACCCGAATAGAGAAAAAATTCACTCATGGTCTGCGGATCCTTTTATTCATGGCAATGGGGATTCATAACCTGTGGGATGCTTGGAATGCCATTCCCATGCGGAGCGAATGATACTTTCCAAAGTATTATAATGAGGCTTCCACTGCAATTCTTTCTTTGCCAAGTCTGAGGAAGCGACGAGACGATCGGGATCACCCACCCGTCTCTCAGAGAACTCGAAGGGGATAGTTTTACCGGAAACCTGCTCTGAAATTTTAAGGACCTCGAGGTTGGTAAATCCAATCCCATTTCCCAAGTTATACTTAGCCTTCGGCCTCTTCTCGAGATTATCTAACCCCAGAATGTGTGCCTGAGCGATGTCGACGACGTGGAGGTAGTCGCGCACACAGGTGCCGTCTTTGGTGGGATAATCCGAGCCGAAGATGTACAGTTTTTCTCTCTGTCCGAGGGCTGTGCTCAAGATAATAGGGATCAAATGCGATTCATTCTTATGCGCTTCTCCATAATTCTCGGAGGCTCCTGCAGCATTGAAATACCGAAAGGAGTTGAATTGTAAGCCATAGGCGAAATGATACCAATCTAAAATCTTCTCAAACATGAGTTTCGATTCGCCGTATGAATTGATAGGTTTTTTCGGGTGTGCTTCATCGATGGGTGTATACTCCGGATCTCCAAAAAGAGCGGCCGTGGAAGAAAAGATCATTTTGTGACACCCCGTCTCCTTCATGATATCGAGAAGTATGAGTCCCTTTGCCACATTCGTTTCGAAAAAAAGCTGGGGATCTTCCATGGAAAGGGCGACAGTGGCTTCGGCAGCAAAATGCATGACAGTCTCGATCTCAAAATCCCCAAAGAGACGATCGAGGAGAAATCTATCCCCTATATCGCCAACGAATAATTCGGCTTCAGGAGAGACAGCCTCTCGATGGCCCTCTTGGAGGTTGTCTATGACGATCACTTCATGATCCTGTTTGAGAAGCTCTTCCACACAGATAGACCCGATGTATCCTGCTCCACCCGTGACTAAGATAGCCATCTCGTAACTCCTCAAGCCTTATTCAGCAACACCCATTTCTTTGAGAAGATAGTCCACCCCCCCGAATTTTTGGGTCACCCAGAGGATATACCGGATATCCACTCCGATGGAGCGGCTGTAAGAGGAACTCCATGCATAGTCATTGATTGTCGCTTCCCAGGCTCGGTCGAAATTCACGCCCACAAGCTGACCCCTAGCATCGAGCACCGGGCTTCCGGAATTTCCTCCAGTGGTGTCCATATCGTAAAGAACACACACAGGAACGCTTTTCAACTGGGGATGAGCAAACCGGCCGAAGTCTTTGGCTTCATACAGATCGAAGATCTTCTGTGGCGTATCGAAGGGTTCTTTCCCTGTCGATTTTTCCATGACGCCATCGAGGGTTGTGATGGGATTGTAGTAGACAGCATCCCTGGGATTGTATCCACGGATACGTCCATAGGTTAACCTCAATGTTCTGTTCGCATCGGGGATAAAATCCTTTTTGAGATACGCCTGCTTTACATCGAGAAGTTGGGCGTAGAGCTGGTCATAGAGTCCTTTACGCGCCTTGCTCGTCTCCCTTTGGAGCAAATAGGTTGGGTAGAGGTCTTCAGCCAATCGAAGGAAGGGATCGTTCGTGTTCTTGAGCTCATTTGTGGATTTGGTAAAGGTCTCTCTCAAAAAATGCTCCCCGTTGAGTTTTGTTTTGGCATAGGCCTCTTCGACAAACATTTCGATGGCTTTTTCCGGGTTCTTGTCTTTGATAATGGCATCTACGGCGGGAATTCGAAGCTCACCGGGAAGCCCAGCCGCTCTCTTAAGCATCTCTTTGAGCACGGCTTTATCGGTGGGTTCATAGTAATTTCTGAGCGAAAGGAACAATCTCTGTTTTGTCCGCGAAAAATTGCGGTCCATGTAAGCGGCTTCCCGCTCCAGGTCCGCTTTTTCGCGTTCTATGCTCGCCTCATAAACAGTGCATCCACACAATGTCAAAATGGCGCTGCGTCCCAAGTAGTTGAGGATCAACTCGTACTCAGCCCTTTCACGCATGTCTTGGGCGAGCGCACCCATCCGTTTAATAACATTTCCATACTTAGCTGCGCGGTCGTCATCGGCAAAAATATATTCATGGAGCGCTTTTTCCTCTTCTCTTTTTTTCTCCACCAGAGAAAGCCGCTTCATTCCTCTAAGTTTTCCCTGGTAATTTTTCATGGTGTTGGAAAGACCTTTGATGCGGGAGAGATGTTTGAGCGCGATCTCCCGATCTTCCTTTCCCATCTTTTCCATAAGCGCAATCTGCCATCCATACCAATCCACGACATAGGGCATTCGCACCTCCTCATCGTAGGCCCAGAAATGAGAGGTCTGATGCCTGAATGTCCGGCCGGGATATCCCAGCATGAAGACAAAATCTCCCTCCTTCACTCCGTCGGCATTGACCTGAAAAAAACGTTTCGGACGGAACGGGATATTCCTTGTCGAGTAATCTGCCGGAGAACCATCGGGAGCCACATAGGCACGCATGAAGGAAAAATCTCCCGTGTGCCGCGGCCACATCCAGTTGTCCACATCGCCCCCGAACTCTCCGATGGAGCGGGGGGGGATATAGACGAGCCTGATATCCCTTAAGTAAGTGTAAATGAAGAGCACATAAGACTTCCCGCTGAACATCTCGGAAACCTCGGCCCGTTTCCCAGGATTTTCCTTCTCCGTTTTTGCGACGATTTCCTTTTTTCTTTTATCGATGGCCTTTGTCCTTTCCGCGCGGTCCATCCCCTCCTTCACAACACTTAGGACCTCCTTGGAGACATCCCGAAAGGATTCGGTGATGCGAGCGGTCATCCCTTTTGCAGGGATCTCCTCAGAACGATCCTTGGCAAGAAAACCATTCTTGATGTAGTCATTTTCTGTGGTGCTTGCCGCCTGAACCGGCCGGTAAGCCACATGATGGTTGGTTATTATCAAACCGTCGGGAGAGAGGAAGGAGCCCGTAGCTCCCACCTGAACAACCGCATAGATCAAACTCATATCACTGGGAGAAAAGATCTCGTCCGGAGGGATCTCCAAGCCTTTTGCATTCAGGTTCAATTTATTGATCTCGCTGATGGGCCACATCCCCTCGTCTGCGAAATAAACCTGAGTAAGCAAAACCACAAATGCAAAAAGAAAAAAAACGACAAAGACCTGTTTTTTCATGAACCTCTCCTTTTTAATACGAATAGGGATAGATTGTAATTCAACGCTCCGAAATTATCAAACCTCAAATTTATTTGATGTTTTGGAGTTTTTGAAGGGCCTGTTGGACGTCCGGATCCGATGAATACTGCATGAGCTTAGTTTGAGCGCCAATAAGTCTCTGACTTACGGTATTCATCCGGTGCGTCAGGTCTTCCATCTCGGAAGGAGGAGTTGTCATATCCGTGAGCTCGGGATATTTTTTTTCGATGGCTTCCATCTCCGGTCTCATCTCTTCCATCTTCTCCGCAAATTCATCAACGGCTCTTACGAGAGCTTCCGGACCGCCGGCATCATCCACGGCGTTCGCAAAATTCTCCATGGCATCCAGATATTTGACCGTCACTCTTTTGGCATCCGCATACTTGCCCTCTCCGCAATACATAACTATCCACACACATATTCCA
>JASFEP010000199.1:0-8145 GCA_050124775.1 Candidatus Aminicenantota bacterium | reverse complement strand
CGTTGGAGGTCTTCGCGAGCCTGGCGCTGAACGATCAGGAATACTCGAGCCTTATGTGCGTGAAGAGCGCAAAAGTTCCTGCATTCAGGAAAAAATACGTCGCAGAGATCTTGGCAATCATCAGAGAGAATGCCCGGCTGGAATTCGAGATAATCTGGAGAGAACACGAACGCACGGGGCTTCCGCGCCCGGTCCTTACAGATAGGATCAGCGAAAAGATCAATGCGATCACTGATGCTATCAATGCATCGGATCTCTTCGCGGAAGAGACGCTGTTCAGGAATGTCATCGAGTGTTGCTGCCCCCAGGTGCTCATCGAGCAGATCGGATTCGACAATATCCTCCAGCGGGTGCCCCGGAGATATCTCGAAGCTCTCTTCGCTTCAAGCCTTGCAAGCCGCTATGTCTACAAACACGGCCTGGATGCCAACGAGGTCGACTTTTTCGATTTTCTCCAGGACTACCATTCTTAAGGTGGATTTCAGATTCTATCCCTATGAACCTCGGCTCCTGAGTTTTTCCATGAATGCCTCAAGGTCAACGACGAATCGTTTGTGATGTCCCTGTCCTACGATCCCAGCGCTATCGGCGGCCGTCACGGCAAAACTTAGGACACGTCCCTCACGCCCCAACAATGTCGCCTCAGCTGTCACCAACTCTCCCAGGGGAGATGCCCGGAGGTGTTCCACATTCACATGCGTCCCGACGGTGGTCCAGCCGTCCGGCAGATATTTCTGGACCGCATCGACCGCAGCGGCCTCCATCAATGCGATCATCATGGGGGTGGCCAGAACCTGAACACTCCCTGATCCGATCTCGTGAGCGGTGTGGGCCTTCTCGACAACCATTGTTTGTCTCGAAAAAACCTCATCCGGAATGAAAAAATCCATTGTTTCACCTCTGCTTTTGTATTATTTCGATCACGATCCTTTCTCAACCATTTTTGTAGATCCCTCATCGCACATTCTGTATCAAACATTTGCATATTATCGTATTCCTCTCAAAATGAGTAGCTTCGTCAAGATTTTTTCAAGAGGTTCTCTCCTTGGAACGCTTGAATTTTGAATGTGTCGATGGTAAAACTTTTAGGGAGAAGTTCCTGACCGAATCCAGACAAAAGGAGACCGACATTGGAAATGAATCAAACGACCCAATCGAGCAGTTCGACAAAAAAATGGCTCATCGGCTGCGGAATAGGCTGTGGCGTTGTGATCCTGATTGTCGTGATCCTTCTGACCAGTGGATACTTTTTTGTAAAGAACATCGTCGACGAGTTCCAGGACACAGAGGCCATGACCGAAGCCTTGACAGAACGCTTCGGGCGAATACCGGATTATTGTCCCGATCTTGATGGCACGATTCCTCCGGAGAGGATCGAAGCTTTTCTCTCTGCCCGTGAAGCCTTCGCTCCGGTCCGGGAGGAGCTTACCAGTAGCATGGAGGCCCTCTCACGGGGGAGGGATGAAGACAATATCGGGGTGGAAAGGCCTCCTAAAGGTATTTTCACCATGATCAGACTGGGATTCGGCATCATTCCCCAGACAGCCGAATTCATCAAAACAAGGAACGAGGCACTTCTGGAGGCGGGCATGGGACTGGGGGAATACTATTACATCTATTCTATCGCTTACTATTCCTGGCTGGAAAAAAGTCCTGAGGATGGCCCTGACTTCCAGATATCCGGGCCGGATGAGAATCAGGATTTTGGTTATTGGGCCCACGAGGATTCCAAGGAAATGCGCAGGGAACGCATGTTGCGGAGGCTCAACCGGATGTTGCTGCCCATGCTGCGTAATCAGCTCGCAAAACTCGAAGCCGAAGGAGGTGGAGAAACCACCGAGGAGTGGCGGCGAAGCCTGGAGGGGGAGATCGAAGCCATGAAGGAGGACAGGGAACGTCTTCCCTGGCAGGATGGACTTCCCGAGGTTACCGAAGCCTCGCTTCGTCCATACAGAGGTCGGCTCGAAGCCAGCTATAATCCGATGACAAACCCTTTGGAGATGATGATCGAACAAAGATAATCTCCGAATCCTCGATTCTTTCGAGTAGCCATCCCAGATCCGGAAGGGTTTCGGTCCGTACAACGCGATCCGTGGCGTCACAGGAAGGAGGTTGCTTCCATTATCCCTGGTCGGATTGACATTCCCGCCCATCAGTGATAAAAACTCATAGAATTCAGTTTGGAGGTATCCTATTGAAAAGAGAACGGAAACACAACACCTTCGTGCTCACATTTTTGAGTATCTTAGTATTTATGACAGCTGCGCCGATTTTTCCACAACAAGAGAAAAAGCGGCTGACCTATCAACAGGCGTATGGTGGTATGGATATGCGTTTTATGATGATGATGTCAAGGGTCAGATGGTTGGATGACACACACTACCTTCTCTCCGAACAGGATAAAAAAACGAAAAAGATGAACCTGGTCAAGGTCAATGCCATGACGGGCGAAAAAAGCATCTTTCTGGACTATACTCTCATCGAAAAAGGCTTCCCCAAAGGGACAAGAGCCATGGGACATATCGACAATACAAAAGACTACAGCGGCCTTCTGTACCTCCACAAAGGCGACCTCTTCCATTATTCCGCAAAAACAAACACATACAAGAGGCTCACGGCTACGATCGGGATAGAAAATAACCCGCAGCTTTCGCCGGATGGGCGATTCGTCGCATACACCCGAGATCACGATCTCTACACTTTGGATATCGAAAAGGGCTTGGAATATCAGCTCACCGCGGATGGGTCGGATACCATCTATAACGGCTGGGCATCTTGGGTCTACATGGAAGAGATCCTCGGCCGGGGAACCAGACACAGGGCCTTCTGGTGGTCACCGGACAGCCAGAAGCTGGCCTATGTGCGCTTCGATGACAGCCCTGTTCCCACTTTTCCCCTCTTCAGGAAGGGCGGAACCCATGGCAAGCTGGAGATCGAACGATACCCCAAATCCGGAGACCCGAATCCTTATGTCAAGCTGGGGATAGTCCCGGCCACCGGAGGAAAAACCGTGTGGGCCGATGTCGAGGAGAAGGCCGACCATTACGTGGCCTGGCCCTTTTGGCTGCCCGACAGCAGCCGTTTGACCTTCCAGTGGATGAACCGCGGCCAGGACCATATAAAGATCTATGGCGTCGATCTCGAATCGGGACAAAAGTCTCAGATTTACGAAGAAAAACAACCCGCATGGGTCGAATTTTTCGAAGACCTGTATTTTTTCAAAGACGGGAGCGGCTTCCTCCTCCGCACCCATGCGGATGGCTGGAGCCATCTGTACGTCTATGGCATAGAGGGGAGTTTGAAACGGCGGTTGACCGAAGGGGAGTGGACCGTTACCGGTATCGAGCTCGTAGACGAGACAAACAGCCGTGTCTTTTTCAGCGCCCGGAAGGAGAAGTCCACAGAGAGTCATCTCTACATGGTCAATCTGGATGGGACTGGCTTCAAACACTTGACTAAGGAGGCGGGCACCCACAGGGTTTCGGTCTCTCCGGAGGGGAGTTATTTCATCGACACTTTTTCTAACGCAACGACCCCCACAAGGCAAAATCTCTATCAGGGAGATGGCACCTATGTCCGCCTGATGAAGGACATGGGCATGCCAGACAGGGACGAATATGATTTGGGCAAAAAAGAGTTGTTCTCCATCCCCACCGAAGATGGATACGATCTTCCCGCCTACTGGGTATTGCCCCCAAATTTTGATGCAAGCAAAAAATACCCGGTCATTTTTACCATCTACGGAGGCCCGGATTCGGGAAGAGTGTACAACACCTATCCCTCCACAAGTGACCTCTACCTCGCCCAGGAAGGCATCATCATTTTCAGCGCCGACCACCGCGGTTCAGGCCATTTCGGGAAAAAGGGCGTGGACCTTATGCACCGCAACCTCGGGAAATGGGAGATGTTCGACCTGATCGAAGCCGTGAAGTGGCTTCATACCAAACCCTTTGTTGATCAGACAAAGATCGGGATCACCGGGGGAAGCTACGGAGGGTACACGACCTGTATGGCCCTCACCTACGGTGCCGATTACTTTACGCACGGATATGCCAGATCATCTGTGACTGACTGGCATCTTTATGACTCGGTCTACACGGAGCGGTACATGGACCGGCCGAGTGAAAACGAAGAAGGGTATAAGTTCGGTTCTGCGATAACCCATGCGAAAAACTTGAAGGGAATTTTGTTCATGTCGCACGGAGATATGGACGACAATGTTCACATGCAGAATACCATACAGCTCATCGACAAGCTTATGGACCACGGGATAAAATTCGACTTCATGCTCTATCCTGATCAGAGGCATGGTTTCCGCGGAACAAAAAGGGCGTTTTCCAACCGTCACTATGTGGATTTCTGGTTTAAACATTTTTTGAACCGGTGAAATGAGAGATGGCCCTTTCCCATTCGAGAGGCTTACGCGCTGCCCTGTCTGTTCCGGCACAAACATAGTCACTTTCAGAAAGAGGACTTTCGACGTCGACTCTTTCAGCGAAAACAATATCAAGATCACGGACAGCGATTACGGTAAGGTCTGGGACCTTGATCGGTGCGACAGCTGCACGCATGTGTTCGCCAACCCTGCCCCGAAACCCGCATTCATCCACTCGCTCTATACGCGGACAGAAGATCCCGATTACGAGGAAGAAGCATCAGGGAGAGGAAAAAACTTTCTGGGCATACTGAAAACGCTGGAAAAAATCCACCCCAAGAAAGGAACTCTCCTCGATGTAGGTGCTGCCACAGGGATCCTTATGCACCTGGCCCGAAAAAAGGGTTGGGACACAGAGGGCATTGAGCCCAGCTCCTGGGCTGTTGCAGTCGCAAAAGAGAAGTACGGCCTCACATTGATGGATGGAGGCCTCGAAACGGTCGCTTTAAAGAGCCAATTCTACACAGCCGTGACCCTGGTCGATTTTATCGAGCATATCTCCCATCCCCTTCCGGCTCTCGCCAAGATCCATGACTCGCTCGTACCCGGAGGAACGATCTGTCTCGTGACTCCTGATATCCAGAGCCTGGCAGCCAACGCGATGGGGAAAGCGTGGTGGCATTTCAGGTTGGGCCATCTCGCCTATTTTTCAAAAAAAAGTTTGCTCACTCTCCTCGACCGGTCCGGATTCCGAGTTTTGAGATGGCGAAGATATGTCTGGACCTTCAGTGCCCACTATCTCCTGACTCGAGTCAGCTTTTTGAAATGGCTCGTAAAAAACCCAAAAATGACTTTGTTTTGGAAGACAATTCCTATAAAATTAGCGCTACGGGATTCTTTCGAAGTTTACGCAAAAAAAGAAAACTCTCCATGAGAGCATATCTCAGAGCGATGCGCCTCGGCAGATGGCCGAGAAGCCTCGCCCTCTTTGTCGGCAGCGCTGCTTTTTTCTATCTGTACAGGGAAGCTCTGTTCGCAACGGACATCACTTGGGTCATTCTCCAATCTCTCTTGGCATTTCTCCTGACATGGGCGATATCGACGGCCAACTACATCATAAACGAGATCGTGGATGCCCCCTATGACGCGCACCATCCCACAAAGCGAAATCGTCCTCTTGTCAAGGGAGCTATCAAAAAGATCCCCTTTCTTCTCATGGGAGTCGTGATTGCAGCGGCAAGTCTTTACCTGGCTTACATCCATTTCTGCAGGCCTTTTTTCTATTCTATCCTGGCCCTTCTTATCGCAGGGTTCGTTTACAACATCAAACCTATACGGACAAAGGACATCCCTTTTCTGGATTCCATATCCGAATCTGCCAACAACCCCATCCGTTTTTTGATCGGGTGGTTCGCCTTTGCATCTCCGCAGATCTGGCCGCCTCTCTCAATACTGGTGGGCTGGTGGGCCTTCGGCAACTTCTTGATGATCGCCAAAAGGCTTTCGGAGTTCCGTCTTTTGAAAGAGCTCGCCGGAAATTACAGGAATTCTCTCCGGAGATACTCCGAGGGGGCTCTGATGTTCGGGATGGCAGCAAGTGCTGTTATCTTCTTCCTCGCCTTTTTTTATTTTGCCTACACATTCAAGCTGGAGACCCTTTTCTTCTTTTCTCCTTTGGTCGTTTTCTATTTTTTCCTGTTCTTCCGGAAGACCATGAAGGAAGATGAAGTCATGGAAGAACCGGAGCGACTATTCATGCATCTTAAGTTCGCACTCTACACCCTTTTCCTTATCGCGCTATTTATTCTCTCCGCATTTCTGGATAAACCTCTTCCCTAGATCGTACCGGAAAGCATCCCCAGAGCCGTGAATGATACCAGAGTGTCCTCATAAGTGGTTCGAAAACGAAATTCCACTCAGTTTCCCCAGCGAGGAATCCTTGCTCGGACGTGGGGGGGGTTGCTCACATCTCCTCCAAGGAGATAATCCATGCCCGCTCAGCCCTTCTCACGCTTTTCTCCACCACACAAAGAGGACACGATCAATGCAACGCAAATTCATGTCATCACTGCGCTGCGAAGTATTATATTTTTCCGGAAAAAGTTGTTTCTCTCCCCTTTTTTTGATAAATTAGCAAAATGCAGGAGCAGAGGGAAGACCAATGGACCTTTTAGAAGTGGCGCTGAAACTTTTGCTGGCCGTCGCTCTCGGCGGACTGATCGGCTTTGAGAGAGAGACAAGCCAGAAGCCTGCAGGATTCAGGACCAACATCCTGATCTGTGTCGGCGCGACAATGATGATAATCCTCGGAGAGCTCCTGTACGGAAAAGAGGGAGCGGGCTCCAATGAAGTCGCCCGGATCGCTGCCGCCGTCATCACCGGCGTGGGATTCATAGGGGCGGGCACCATCCTTCAAGCAAGGGGAAGTGTAAAAGGGCTGACATCAGCAGCCACGATCTGGGCCGTGGCAGGATTGGGTCTAGTGATCGGCGCCGGTTACTACGTGATCGCCGTCATTTTCTCTGGAATTGTCATTCTGGTCCTCCTCTTCTTCACGCGAATAGAGGCACTGCCGAGAGAAAGGCTTCTTTACCGCTATGAATTGAAGACCAGAGCTGCAAGAGAGGTTCTCCTCAACATAAAAAAACTCGCTCTCCACGAGGGTATCAAATTCAAGGAGATCACCCACCGGAAGGAAGGAGCTGAATCCATAATATCCTTCTCATTTCCTGCATCCGAAGAGAAAGAACAAAAGTTCAATCAGAGTCTTCTGAGCATGGATGGGATCCAAGAAATCAAGATTGACTGACACTCAACTCCTCATTGCCACGACGAACAAGGGAAAAGCCGAGGAGATCGGTTCTTTTTTGAGGGAGCTTCCCCTCGGAACGGTTTCCCTCCTCGATGTTGAGTCGACAGACATCTATGAGGAAAAGAGTTCGTCTTTCCTTGCAAACGCGAGAGGGAAAAGCCTTTTTTACGGACAGATGTGGAAGGGGTTGACTCTGGGTGAAGATTCGGGCTTAGCGATCGATTTTTTAAATGGAGATCCAGGAGTCCGGTCAGCTCGGTTTTCGGGCCCTGGAGCAACGGACGCAAAAAATATTGAAAAGGTTCTCCGGTTGATGGACGGCGTGCCAGAAAACAAGAGGGGAGCCCGTTTCATCTCTTGTCTAGCCCTTTCTCAGGGTGGACAGATCCTCACAGAGATCACCGGTGAAGTGAGGGGAATCATAACATCGTCGAAAAGGGGCCGATACGGTTTCGGTTATGATCCCATATTCTATTATCCCCCCCTCGATAAGACCTTTGCAGAGCTTTCACCAGAAAAGAAGAACACCATCAGTCACCGCGGACTGGCCCTGGAACAGCTCAAATCTTTTCTCAAAAAACACTTTCACTGGACAAACACATAGGTAGAGAGAAGGGGATTGCCCCTTCTCTCATTTGTCTTTGGTCCTGACTTCGATCTTATCTTTTAACAGTTTGAACGTTTTTTCCCCGACTCCCTGAACTTTCATGAGCTCTTCGATCTTTTTGAATTCACCATGCTCTTTCCGGTAATCGATTATGCGCTGGGCGACTTTCTCGCCGATCCTGGGGAGTGTTTGAAGCTCTTTCAAATCCGCCGTGTTGATATTGACCTTTTTTGCCGTTGATTTTGCTTGGGCCTGGAGCGGGAATGAAAAGCTCAAGGCAAACACCACTGCCAAAACCAGGCCGATCAACTGTCTGCTCTTCATGTTTGTCATGAGAACCTCCTTTCACCT
>JASFEP010000198.1:0-8194 GCA_050124775.1 Candidatus Aminicenantota bacterium | reverse complement strand
TCTCAGGAACAACCGTAACTCATGAATATATTTCTGATGATCGGCTATCAGTGTAATCTGTTTTCTGGGTTTGACGAAGCTTATGATCCCCGAATTTTTAACTGTGTTTAAGACCCTGAACGATCAAGAAAGAGGAGCACAATGAAAATATGTGGATATCTTAATAAAGGTCATATCTTCATCGACCTGGAGCCCGGGAGTAAAAAGGACGTCCTCGAGGCTTTTATTTCTAAACTCAAGGATAAAGGGGCCATCGGCGATGCACAGATCATACTCGACAAACTGTTGGAGAGGGAGACGCTCTGCAGCACTGGACTGGAGAAGGGAATCGCCGTCCCCCACACTCTGACCGATCAAGTGGACGAACCGCTCCTCGCTCTGGCAGTGGTAAAAAAGGGAATGATATATGAGTCTGTAGACCAAATGCCCACATACGTCCTTCTTTTGATCCTGGGAAATACAAATAAACCCGGCGTGCAGCTAAAGATACTCGCCCATATCTGCCGGCTTGTGAAAGAAACGGATGTGGTCGAAAAAATCAGAAAAGTCGAATCTCCGGATGAGATCTGCAGGATCTTTGAAGAGGAAGAAGGAAAGATTGGATGAAGCTCCTCATCTTGATTTTGAATAAGGTCGAGAAATTGGAAGAGGTTCTCGAGGGGTTTATCGAGATCGGGATCTCGGGAGCGACAGTGATAGACAGCGTCGGCATGGGCCATATCATCAGCGAAGAAGTTCCGATCTTTGCGGGCTTGCGTTTTATGTTCACAGGAGCCAAGCCACACAACAAGACTATTTTCTCTGTGATCAAGAATGAAAAGGAAGAACCTGCGGTGCGGTTGCTCGAAAAGATTTTAGGTGACCTGAATAAACCTGGTACGGGTATCCTCTTCGTGATCCCGGTCGATCGTGTCGAGGGTTTGAAGCCTGAGATCTGAGTTTATGAAAGCCATATACGCCTTTGGCCTCCTCATTCTGCTGGCATTTCTCGGATCTCGTTTCATCGTCCGCCGTAAGTCGCTGTCCCCACTGCGTTATATATTTCTCTCAGGCCTTGTTTACATTTTTCTCGGAATGTACTTGGGGAAGATGGGGCTGAATATTCTGAGCTCCGAAGTTCTGGATGACCTAACTCCTCTTTTAAGCCTCGGCCTAGGATGGATCGGTTTTCTGTTCGGTTTTCAGTTCGAAAGGAAATATTTGCGCCGTTTCTCCAAGAAATACATCGGCCTGTCATTCCTCGAGTCCTCTTTGGTATTTCTTTTTGTGTCTGTCGCCATTTTTTTTATTGTTCGGCAAGTGTATCACGAGCAGCCTCGGTATTCTCTCTATGGAATGGCCTTGGCCTTCGGGCTTCTTGCAACGGTCAATTCTCCAACCCTTTTGAATGTTGCGTCATTTGCTTTGCCCAGGAAAGGCGATTATTGTTATCTGGCGCGATTCCTGACCAGCATCAGTGGCTTTTGGGCAATTCTAGGATTGGCCCTCCTGTTTTCATTCTGGCACTTTCCCTTTTTCGATTCGCGGATAATTTTGAAGGGATCGGGACTCTTTGCAAGTTCGACTCTGATTCCGATTATCCTCGGTTACCTCTTCCATCTCTTGACAAAAAAGAGAGCACAGGAACAAGATATTCGTGTTTATCTTTTAGGATTTGTGTTTTTCATTTCAGGTGCGGCCTTCTATTTCAACCTCCCCCCCCTCTATGTGTCCATGGTTATGGGGATTGCCTATTCAAACCTCACGAAGATCCAGGAAAGGTTATATCCTCTTCTGCTGCCGTTGGAAAAACCTCTCTATATTGTTTTCCTCATCCTCATCGGCGCGATATGGGAATTCAAATTCAATACACGCATCGCACTGTTGATCGGTGTGTTTCTCAGCTCCAGATTCCTAGGGTATGTGCTGCCCTTGAGGGCTTTTAAGTTTTTGCTCAGATTCCCTTTCCCTCTGCCTCATCTTTTCGGATTCACATTTCTCTCGTTCGGGGGAATCGGTATCGCTTTTGCCGTAAGCCTTAAGCTGGCTTATGCCATGGAGTTGACGGAGGTGTTTATATCCGTAGCTTTGATCTCCATCATCGTCAGCGATTTTATTAGCCCATGGCTTCTTAAGGTATCGCTGTTGAAGCTGGACTGCAAGGACATCTCATGATCCCCTTGATCCTTATTTTTGTTCTGATGCTACTCTTGAAAACATCTGTCCTTTTCCCGTTCGTCAACCCTGAAAAAGGAACATCTATTGCCCTCGGCTTCATCCTCATTTTCGCCTTTCTTTTCGGAAAACAGATCAACAGGTTGAAGCTCCCTCAGATCACCGGATTTATTCTTGCCGGTATTTTGTGTGGCCCCTACGTCTTGAAATTTTTGAATACAACTCAGGTCAATGATCTTCAACTCCTGGATGGATTGGCGCTGAGCCTGATCGCACTGACTGCAGGTGGAGAGATGGAGATCGGGCGTTTAAGAGGTCAGATCAAATCCATAACTTCACTCGTCTTTTTTCAGACTGTCACGATCATTTTGGGATTTCTTCTATTCGGCCTTCTGGGACGCCAGTTCTTTCCGTTCTTTGCGAATCTGACTGTCCTGCAAGCTGCGACCACTGCCCTTCTGATAGGGACTCTCGCGACAGCCACCTCCCCGTCCTCGACGATCGCGATCATCACGGAAACGAAATCCAAAGGAAAATATACCGACTTGGTGTTAAGTGTCGCAGTTGTCAAAGATTTTGTCGTGATTCTGCTTTTTGCGCTCTTTTTATCCCTGTCAAAACCTGTTTATTTTACGGAACAGGGATTTGATATAGGAATCCTCGCCCAAATTTTAAGAGAGGTCGGCGGTTCAGTCGTGCTCGGGTTGGTCGTCGGAGGAGGCATCATACTCTACCTCAAATATATTAACAGAGAAATGACCATTTTTATCCTGAGTGTTGCATTCTTCACATATCAGATATCTCATAATTATGGCTATCATCCCCTGCTCATCTGTCTTGTCGCAGGATTTATCGTGGAAAACTTTTCTCCGCATGGAGATAGATTCATCCAGGCTATCGAAAAGACCTCTCTTCCTGTGTATGTCGTATTTTTCGCCATATCGGGTGCGTCGCTCGATTTTGATGCCTTGCGAAGCAGTTGGCTGCTGGCACTCATTTGTGTTATTTGGAGAGGACTGCTCAAGTTCATCGGAACCTATACAGGAGCCTCGGCTGTCAGGGAGGAACGCACTGTAAGAACTTTGAGCTGGGCAGGTTTCATCTCTCAGGCCGGTGTCGCTCTGGGCCTTGCCATTCTCGTGGAAGAGACTTTTCCGCAATGGAAAGGTGTCTTCCTGTCACTCGTGCTCGCCATCATCGCGATCAATCAGATCGTCGGACCGATTCTTCTCCAAAAGCTTCTTATTAAGGTCAAGGAAGCGGGGAGAAAGGATCTCGGTTCTTATTGATCGAATTGGATGATGGACTGTCCATGCCCGACAGGAACAGCATTTTTAATGGCTTCAGCCGTGTCTCGGATTCCCAGTTTACATGCTTTCTGAAGAGTCTGGCCCATCACGAGATAGCCCAGAATACTCGATGAGAGAAAGCAGCCTGTCCCATGGACTGTCCTCTCGATCTTAACATTTGCGAACAGAGTATGTTTTTGGCCGTCGTACAGGACGTCTGTGGGCGTTTTATTTAAATGGCCCCCTTTGATCAGACAGGGTGCGTTGATTGTGCGGGCGATTTTCTCTGTGGCCTTTTTCATGTCTGTGATATTTCTGATCTCGAGTCCTGATAATATTTCGGCCTCATAAATATTGGGCGTGAGCAAGGACGCCATAGGGCCGATTGATTCTGAGTACGCGGAGATGTCGGCTTTCTCCAGAAGCCAATAGCCGGAGCTGGATCTTATAACCGGGTCTATGACCAGAGGCTTCTCAGCATTTTCGCCCAAAATTCGAACGATCTCGGGAATATTTTGTCGGCTTCCTAGCATTCCCACTTTAATGCCTGATATTTCGATATCGTCTTTGAGCTGTCGATATTGCGTCGCAAGAAAGCTCGAGGGAGGAACATGTATATCTTCGATGGATTGTGTGTTCTGAGCGGTCAATGCGGTTACGATTCCCGCCCCGTGAAATCCCATGTGCATAAATCTACGAATGTCGAGAAGAATCCCGGCACCTGAGCTTGGGTCGTATCCTGCAATCGATAGAAGGGTTTTTTTCATCGCTATGGATCGTCCGAATGAGAAGCTCTCAACCTCTTATACATACATGCGTATTATTCTAAACTCTCATCTGTCTTTAGGCAAGATAGAGATAAAGTCCCCGAGAATGGAAGCATTTCCCGAACCGTGAGGAATGACGTCCTGAGTGTTCCGATTGGTGGTTTCGAAAACACTCTCAGTTTCCCCAGCGAGGAAGCTTCGCTCGGATCCGTGCTTCGCTCTCGTCTCCCTTCGTGAGATGTGCCATGCCCGCTCAGCCCTTCTCACGGTTTTCTCTACCACACAATTGCGAACATTCAATAACGTTTAGTGATTGCGCGGATTTGGCAATGCATCCTCCGAGAGCTAATGATTTTACGTTTTAAAAAAGATATGATACTATTAGCTCAAAATCACGGATGGAAAAAAGGGCACGCATTTACGTCTCCGGGCGCGTTCAAGGCGTATTCTTCCGAGACCATACGCAAAGGTGGGCATCTTCCCTTGGATTAACTGGCTGGGTGAGGAATTTGTATGATGGCCGCGTGGAAACTGTCGCAGAGGGCGATGGGGAAAAGATCGAAAAATTGATCGCCAAACTGAAACAAGGTCCACCGATGGCTGATGTGACGAATGTTGAAATAACCTGGGAGGATTTTAAGGGGGAATTCGACGGATTCCGGATTACATGGTAGCGATTTTTACGGTTTATCATCCAGTACGAGTATAACTTAGAGGAGAATGCGTGCGTACCCACATTCAGAAATGGCTGGAGGAAAATATCAAAAAACATGGTTTTCAGTTGACTAAACCTAAGGATGATGTCGTCTTGGAGCCAAAAGGTGTTTTTAGCGAAGATAACAAATCCGGACGATCCGGATTGATGGAAGATATTTTGGGAGGAAAAGGATGTACATAGTCCATAAAAAGGACCAGCCGCAGGTCGAAGTTTTCGAGGGCGTCACCCGACACACGCTCGCCTGCGGAAAAGATGTTTTAATGGCTCGATTTGAATATAAAGAGGGATCGATCGTTCCACCCCATACACACTCTTATGAACAGGTGACGACAATCCTCGATGGCGAGCAAAAGATCATTATTGAAGGGGAAAAGGGTCCAGAGGAATTCGTGGTTAAAACGGGTGATACCTACATCGTACCTGCAAGTTTTTCCCACGAACAGGTCACGCTTAGAGATTCTGTCACCATAGATGCTTGGAGTCTGGCGCCCTAAGATCTTATCAGGACTTATGTGAGCTGAGGAATTTTTGTTTGCATTCCTGGGAGCAGAAATAATAGTCCTTACCCTTATACTGGATCCTAATCGCATCTTCCTTGGGTAGATACGTATTACATGTTTCGTCTTTAACCATGATCCCGGAGGGTTGCTTGGTTATCCGGCGCTGCTTACTGCCTTGATTGATCGCTCTGAAAAACCGATAAATAAGGTAGATCAAATACGCGATCAATCCATACACAATAATACGAAAGAGCCCGGTTATCATCACACTCAATGTAGTCGATTTCCCTGGTGTTGTCAATCGAAGCAACGCTGGCGAAGCTCCGGACATGATGTAAGCATCATCGGTGCTGATATCATTCACGGATTCGGGGATGCTTCCAAACTTGATTTTCTGCTTGATTAAATGCGGGCTTCAAAGTAATATGAAAACTCTTTGAATGGGCACTCGCTGGGAAAATCTTGAGTGCTAATAAATATAGATATCGATTGGTTTATATCGTTTTCTGTTGTTTTCCATGGATGATTATGGAATGTTCATGAAAAGGAGATAAGATGGACTTTTTGCTATCCGAAGAACAAGAATTGTTGAAAGAATCCATCAGAAATTTCGCAGAAAAAGAAATTCAGCCCCTCGTCAAAGAATACGACGAGAAGGGGAGTTGGCCGGGTGAATTGACGAAGAAATTGGGGGATATGGGGCTATTGGGGATCGTTATCCCCACCGAATATGGCGGAGCTGGCTACTCCAATGTGGATTATGTGATCATCTTGGAGGAGATCACAAAAGTGGACCCCGCAGTAGGACTTGTCGTTGCCGCCCATAATTCTCTGTGTTCCAATCACTTCAACCTCTTTGCCAGTGAGGAACAGAAAAAAAAGTATCTGACTAGATTGACATCGGGACAGACGCTCGGAGCCTGGGGTCTGACAGAATCTGGTGCCGGTTCGGATGCGGCTGCGCTGAAGACAAAAGCCGAAAACAAAGGCGATCATTGGATACTGAACGGTTCAAAAATGTTCATCACCAACGGCTCTTTATCAGAAATTCTGGTCGTGATGGCGATTACGGACCCAGCGCTTGGCCGTAAAGGAATATCGGCATTCATCCTGGAGAAGGGGATGAAAGGTTTTTCCATAGGGAAAAAAGAGGATAAGCTAGGCATTAGAGCCTCCGATACGGCAGAGCTTATCTTTGAAGATGTTGAGGTGCCCTCAGAAAATTTGATAGGGGAAGAGGGAAAAGGTTACAGACAAGCGATGGCGATTCTGGATGGCGGAAGGGTGAGCATAGCCGGATTTTCTTTGGGCGTTGCCGCAGGGGCCCTGGAGTCGAGCCTCAAATATGCCAAGGAGAGAGAGCAATTTAAACAGCCTATTGCCAATTTTCAAGCCATCCAATGGATGCTTGCAGATGGATTCACCGAGCTAGAAGCCGCGCGCCTCCTTACATACCGTGCCGCTTTTTTGGAGGATCTGGGAAAAAAAATCCCGAAAGAATCAGCGATGGCCAAGCTTTTTTCCAGCGAAGTGGCTGTCAAAGCTGCAAGAAACGCGGTGCAGATCCATGGAGGATATGGATTCACCAAAGATTACCCAGTCGAGAAATATTACCGGGACTGTATGCTGGCTACGATAGGTGAAGGGACTTCAGAGATCCAACGGTGGATCATCGCACATAAAGTGATCTCCGATTATTGATTAGCAATGTTTGTTAATATAAACGTCTGATCCATAGCAACAAGATCTCGACCTGAGCATGGCATGGATCGAATCCTGTTTCCTCAGGGGATTTACTGCAATGAAGGATTTGGTGGAAAAGATACTTGAGGGGGACCCAGCTTCTATCGCCAAGGGGATTTCTTTTGTCGAGAACAGTCCCAACGAAGCAAAGGCGATGATGAAAGCGCTCTTTCCGCATACAGGGAATGCCAAAGTCATTGGGATCACAGGGGCGCCCGGGACAGGAAAAAGCACTCTTGTCGATCAAATGATCGATGTCCTCATTGAGAGAAATAATAAGATCGGGATCATAGCCGTCGATCCCTCCAGCCCTTTCACTGGAGGCGCCATACTCGGTGACCGGATAAGGATGATGCGGCATAGCGTTCATCCGGAGGTTTTTATTCGGAGTATGGCAACGCGGGGGCATTTGGGCGGATTGGCTAAAGCCTCTGGGGAAGCTCTTTTTATCCTGGAAGCAGCCGGCAAAAACTGTCTCCTTTTAGAAACTGTAGGTGTCGGTCAGGATGAGATAGAAGTCGTAAAGCTGGCGGACGTCATCATACTTGTTCTGACACCGGGCTCAGGGGATGAGATCCAGATATTCAAGGCCGGGATCATGGAAATTGCCGATATCTTCGTGATCAACAAGGCCGACTCTCCCGATGCCGAGCAGACCGAACGACAGATTATGGCCATGCTTGAGCTCGGAAAAAAGGGCGATACCGCTCCGCCCGTTTTAAAAACTGTA
The DNA here is from genome assembly GCA_050124775.1 of Candidatus Aminicenantota bacterium. Lineage (GTDB taxonomy): Bacteria > Acidobacteriota > Aminicenantia > Aminicenantales > Aminicenantaceae > WTAW01. Next base: position 293 of record JASFEP010000198.1, on the reverse strand, counting down.
GCCACAGAAGGCCGAGGGATAACATCACTCATCCAGGGGATCGATGACATTATTTCCTCCAGAAAGGAGGAAACACACGCAGAGAGAAGGAAACAAAGGATCGCCTACCTTTTAAAGGAGATCTTAAAAGAAAGGCTGCTTACAGAAGCTATGAAGCGTATCCGGGATGTGGATTTCGATGAATGGGTGGATAATATCTACGATCATTCCTCTGATCCCTACACTGTAGCTGAAGGGATCATCGAGACCTTATCTAAAAAGGTTTAGGCTGGGCATAAAGGGTCAGGATCCAG
>JASFEP010000197.1:0-8225 GCA_050124775.1 Candidatus Aminicenantota bacterium | reverse complement strand
CGGATATTTCCCCTTAAGGATCCCTTAGAGGGACTGGACACCGATATCAAAGTCGCTAAGGTCGTCAACAGTGTTCGAAAATCTACTTAAACAGATAGCAACTCAGCTGCTCAAACAAAACATTCCCTATATGATCATAGGGGGACAAGCTGTATTAATTCACGGAGAGCCAAGGCTAACAAAGTATCACATAAAGTAAGAATCTTAAATCTCATCCTGGGAGTGTCCGACCTAGCATATTTCCAAGCTTTTGTCTTGAATGCTTACCAGCTACTACATGTGTCATCTAAGATGAACAATTCTTAATTGTCTTAAGGCTTTTTCTAGGGAAATCTTGTTGGCATAAAATCTGCTGTAATATAAGAGAATTATTATATTGCTAGAGGATCGGAACGGATGAGAACAATTTTGGGGGGTAAAATGTATTATAAAATCCTTTTTTCTATTTTAGCTCTATGTTTTGCAAATATGCTCTCTGCTTATGTTCAAGAAGAGATCTCTCTACCTGAAAAATATAAAAAGTGGATAGAAGAAGAGGTCGTCTATATCATCACAGAAAATGAAAAAGAGGTTTTTCCCCAGTTAGAGACGAACAAAGAAAGAGATCTTTTTATCGAAGAGTTCTGGAAACAGAGAGATCCGACACCAGGTACTCCACGAAACGAATTCAGGGAAGAGCATTATAGAAGGATTGAGTACGCAAACAAGAATCTAGGTAAGCAGTCTCCTGGTGCAGGATGGCAATCTGATCAAGGGCGTATATACATTACTCTTGGAGAGCCCTTATATATAGATAAGTATATAAGTATGACAGAATGTCATCCGATTGAAATATGGTATTATCAGGGTAACATAAAGTTCAACCAAGTGAGCATTTTTCGCCTCCTATTTTTTAGGAGAGGAGGTACGGGACCATTCGAACTGTACTCTCCTACTTCTGACGGACCTCAGGTGTTGACTGCCTGGAGCAGTATGAGATTGCCAAGCTCATATGATGAAAGAACACCCAAAAGAATCGATCAATGGAGAAGTGTCATAGTAGATAACAAGGATCTTGCTGCATATGAGGTATTGAGTAAAATTTCTCTTGAATTGGCTGAAGCCTCCTGGTCAAGCTTCCCGACTCGTAGCGGGCCTGATCAGGCAATGCCCACCGATATTCTGATCGGGCAGGTCAAAACTTATCCTCAAAAAAAAGTGAAAGATGATTATGCGTATGAGATTTTAGAGAACAAGGCAGTCGTGGATGTCAGTTACTCGGTGAATTATATCAATCATACGGCCCAGATCAAGACTCTTCAGGATGACACGGGGCTGTTTTTCGTGAACTACTGTATCGAGCCTGAAGTTCTATCTGTCGATTTCTACAAGGATAAGTACTTCACCAATGTCAGAACTTCAATTCGAGTAACGGATGTAAGCGGGAATACTGTTTTCCAGCACCTGAAAGAGTTTCCTATCGAGCTGAAAAAGAAGCAACTGGTGAATGTGTTAGAACGCCCGTTTAATCTTGTCGATTCCTTCCCCTTGATCCCTGGTGTCTATAAATTTATCTTTCTGATGGAAAACCTGGTCACGAAAGAATATTTGAGCTTTGAGAAATATGTTTCTGTGCCTGAATCTGACACTTTACGTATTGGCTCTATGATTTTTGCGAAAAAGGTGAACAGAGAATCTCCCTCTGATGAACTGCACAAAGCCTTTCAAGTAGGTGATCTTCAGATTTACCCATCTGTGAGTAATCAATTTTATAAAAAAGATAAATTTTATCTCTTTTTCCAGATATATGGCTTGGGCGAGGAATTAAAGGACAAGGGACAATTAGAATATGTCTTTACTAAAGAAGATAAAGACGTCCACTCTCAGGTTAAGGAAATCCGAAAATACGGGAACGAAAGGGATTTTTTAGAGGAATTCGATTTGGATAAATTCTCTGCTGGAGATTATAAAGTAATCATCTCAGTTGTGGATCAGGAAAAAAAGAGAATCTTAACAAAAGAAGCTGATTTCTCTCTTGTTGCCGACAAATTGCCTGAAACCTGGGTCATAAGCCAGCCTGGTCCGCCGGTCAAAGATCCGGTCTATTCCTATATCATTGCCAATCAGTTCATGAATAAAGGTGAGATCAATAAAGCTAAAGCTGAGTTTGAAAAGGCATATAATGCCAAAAAAGATTCTCTGGATTTTGCGTTGGGATTGGCTAAAATATATATCCTTTTGGAGAAAAGTGAAGAGGCAAAGCAGATACTTTTGCCTTTCCACGAGGAACAGATAGATAGTTATGATTTGGATTTTTACCTGGGAGTTGTATCTCAGAAATTGAGAGAATTTAAAGACGCTGTAGCCTATTATCAAAAAGCCCTCTCCCAAAGGGGCAACGTGATTACCATACTGAACTCTATCGGCGAATGCTACCTGATGCTGGGAAATAGAGATCAAGCCGTTGAGGCCTGGGAGAAGTCATTAGAGATTAAACCGAAACAGGAAGATATTAAGAAGCGTTTAGCTGTAGCAAAAGAAAAAAAGTAAGGGTCATATATCGATGATCTTAATCTTGAGTCAGACACAATTTGAACAGACTTTTTTTATCAATCCATTCGGGATTATGGCATAATTAAGTATTGAGGGTAGGAATTGAGGCAAAAAGAATTATTACGTTTTATTCTTATTTTCCTTTTGATTTCCTCCGGATTTATGAATTGTAAGGAAGATATCCCTGTCATCGAATTTACGGATTTTCCCATAGAGGTCATCTATGAGAGGATTGCTCCTTATGTCTCCAACGAAGAAACGGACAGTAAAGTAGCCTTACGAATAGATGCCGACGAAAGATTGGCCTGGAACGGTGTCTATGGTTTGGATATGGTCAAAATTTCAGAAACGAAATTTCAGTATGTCGTTAGCACGCCGATACCTGTCGATTGGGCTCTCTATGCCAGAGTTAATGATAAAGGAAAGGAGGCTGCTGGAGGGGATTTGCACAATGGAAAGAGGATTATTATCAATGGAATAGAATTAGTTAAAGTGGGGAGAGATCCACTCAACAACCCGGGAACAGTAGCCTATTTTATCATTAAAAAGGACGGAACTGTTATCCCATAAGCAAATGCGGAATATAATGTTCATAAAGGGGAAAAAACATATAGTTCACTGGACAGTCATTTTGTTCAGCATTTGTCAATTCTGGGCGTGCAATCAAAGAAGGGCCGTTATCGAACTCGGAGTTTTATCGCCCATCACCCAAACGTGGAATTCTGCTGAGAACAGATGGGAATTCTCTTTTGAAGGGGCAATAAGGGAGATTAATGGTGTGGAGTGTGCTATAGAGAGAATCTGGTGCGACTGGAGCGTGAATTATTGGCGGGGCACGAATGCCAGCGGGACTATTACTGAGACAGAGGGGGGCAGAATTGTTGCTCATGGTATTTTTATGTTTCATATGGAAGGGCATATCCATGATGAGCGAGAGCTTGAGATCATCGTGTTTGCGGAAGGACATGACGCAAAGGGAAACAAAATCTATGCAGAGGAAGACACCTGGAGTGATTATATTTATCCGTAGGCTTTTCACCTATCGATATGAGGTAAAAGCGGTTGGTGAATTTTTTCTGGTTTGGATGTGTATACCTAGTGGAGAAACAAAATGTCAGACATACTGTTGGGATTGGCTTTGGTGTTCGTCGGCGTATTCGTTATATTTGCCATAATGATCGTCAACGAGGTCTCAAAACGGGGAGTCAAAATCAGCTTCCTTTGGTTGAGGCTTTACATCATCAAATATATCCATGAGTACAGGAAGCTCACTAAGGAAGAAACAGGCAAAGTGGGCCCTCTCTATTATCCCTGCATCATATCGGTCAACCTGGCATTGGTTTGTGCCATAGCAGGTCTTCTATTGAGACAATAATCGCTCCTTCCTTATTCTGGAAATCACCAACTCCAGAATCCCTTTTTCCTTCGCCTTAAGATATTAACATTTGAAATTAACTCCATGGGCTTGGTAGACTAAGAACTTCCGAAAAAATGTCATCGCATAAGAAAAAATTTTTTAATGAGCAATATTTCATGGAGGTTTGAAATGATGCACAAACGACCTTATTTCTGCTTAGTTTTAATTGTTTTTTTAGCCTCACTTACTACATCGGTTCTTTGGGCCCAAGAAGAGCGTCAAGTGAATCAATTCCGTCAACTGTATCAGGAACTGCCGACTCCAAATTCATACAGAACCGCGAGCGGCGCACCAGGCCCTCAATACTGGCAGCAGAGAGCTGACTATGATATGTCCGTGGAACTTGACGAGAACAAACAACGACTATATGGAGTAGAAAACATCACATATTTCAACAATTCTCCGGATCCATTGACTTATCTATGGCTTCAGCTGGACCAGAACATCCGCAGCAGGGATTCCATGTCGAACATTGCCCGTTCAGGCGGGATATCAGATCCCATGGAGTTTCGATTTCTTCAAAGGATACACAGCGATTTCGATGGAGGATTTAAAATCGAATATGTGAAGGATCAAGACGATCGAGCCCTTCCCTTTACGGTTGTGGATACCATGATGAGAGTCGATCTTCCTCAGGTTTTGAGTCCCAATTCCCATTATTCTTTTAAAATCAAATGGTGGTACAACATAAACGACAAATCGAAAATCGGCGGAAGATCCGGATTCGATTATTACAAAAAGGACGGCAACCATGTTTTTGCTATTGCCCAGTTCTTTCCGCGCATGGCTGTCTACGATGAAACGGAAGGCTGGCAGCATAAACAGTTTCTGGGAAGCGGGGAGTTTGCCCTTCCCTTTGGCAATTACAGGGTCAGTATCACTGTGCCTTCAGACCACATATTGGGCGCAACGGGGATTTTGCAGAATGCAGACGAGGTGCTTACATCCCAGCAAAAGGCCCGACTGGAAGAAGCCCGTCAATCTTCGGAGGACACGGTTTGTATCGTCACCAAAGATGAAGCCAAGCAGAATGAGGGCGAACATGCTGATACGAAGAAGACCTGGATATTCGAAGCGGAGGACGTACGCGATTTTGCCTTCGCCAGCTCTCGAAAGTTCATTTGGGATGCCATGGCTGTCAAATTTGGAAAGCGGATTGTTCTAGCTATGTCTTTTTATCCCAAAGAGGGGAATCCACTCTGGGAGAAATATTCCACCAAGGCGGTGGCGCATGCCATAAAGGTCTACTCGAAATTTACGTTCGACTATCCCTATCCCAAGGCCATATCCGTATTAGTGGGAAGAGGGGGAGGTATGGAATACCCCATGATCGCATTTAACGGAGGAAAACCCGAGCCGGACGGGACGTATCCGGAACGGTTGAAGTACAGTCTTATCGGTGTCGTAATCCATGAGTTCGGGCACAACTTTTTCCCCATGATCGTGAATTCCGACGAGCGCCAGTGGGCATGGATGGATGAGGGTTTGAATACCTTTCTGGAATACCTCGCAGAACAGGAATGGGAGCGGGAATTTGCCGAAAGAAACGGGCCTGCTTATACAATGGTCAACTATATGAAAGGCAGCAAGACATATATGTCTCCCATTATGACGGCTCCAGACGCGGATTTGCACGTTGGGAGTAATGCCTATGCCAAAACGGCCGCAGGGCTCAATATCCTCAGGGAAACCATAATGGGACGGGAATTGTTCGACTTCGCTTTTAAGGAGTATGCCCGAAGATGGAAATTCAAGCATCCCACACCGGCAGATTTCTTCCGTACTCTAGAGGATGCATCGGGTATGGACCTGGATTGGTTTTGGCGCGGCTGGTTTTTCGGCACAGATCATGTGGACCTTGCTATAGACAATGTGAAGTGGTACAAGATCAACACGATGGAGCCGGAACTTGCTAAAGCCATAGAATACGAAAAGAAAAACCGTAACAGAAAGCAATATATAAGCAATATCCGCAATAAAAAAGGCATCGAAAAGACCGCTGTGGAAAAAGATCAATCGCTAGCTGATTTTTACGATGAGTACGATCCTCTGGAAGTGACTCCACTGGATGAAAAACAGTATCGAAAATATCTGGACTCGCTCTCGGAAGAAGAAAAACAACTTCTCCAGGCTGATTATAATTATTATGAGGTCTCTCTTTCCAATAAGGGAGGTATGGTCATGCCTGTTATCCTGAGGTTTGACTATGCGGATGGCTCTGAAGAAGTCAAAAGAATTCCAGCTGAGATATGGCGCAGGTACAATGACTCTGTGCAAAAGATATTCACGACCAAGAAAGAAGCACGCCGCATCACTCTGGATCCGTTCCTCGAGACAGCGGATGTGGATACCCGGAATAATAAGTGGGTTTTGCAGGAGACACCGGATTATTTCGAAGTGAAAAAAGATGAGGAACCCTCGGAGGAGAATCTGATGCAGAAGGCCAGAGATATGAAGGGAGAGAATAAGAAATAGTTATGTCTATAACCCTCCGGCGGCCCTCTATCCTTGATTGACTGTTGGAGGTTTCATGATATTCTCTTCATGATGTCAAGGTGAATAATATGGACTGCCTCAGCATGAATTTGAATGGCGAATCAAGCTCCTGGCTATTCAAAGGAATCCAAAGAGATGAATTGCATCTCGATTTCTGCGAAGACCGCATTGTGGTCAGAGACGAACCGTCCATCCCATTTTTCCGAAATGGTACCATAGCGGAGGACACGATCTATGTTCTTCACGAATATGAAATCAATACGACGATCGGGAAGGATCGTGTTTTGAAATCCGTTATAAGTCTGGGTGGTACCATAAGGCTCAAGTTTTATCAGATAGCGAACATCGGATAATGCCGGAATCCGGCCTTTACCCGAGGTTAGAATTTTATAGGGGCGTTCTTTCTCTGTGCAGTTAAAATCTCCGGTCAGGATAACCGGATGATCCCCGATCGTTTCATTAGTCTTTGCGAGCAAGAGTTCGGCACTCTTAATCCGAGCCGTCTCCCCGACATGGTCGAAGTGCGTGTTGAAAAAGAAGAACGTGTTTTTTGTCCAAATGTCTTCGAATTTTCCCCAGGTCGCTATCCTCGGACAGGCGGCGTCCCACGATTTTCCAGGTTTCCCCGGAGACTCGGACAGCCAGAAAATGGATCGATTGAGGACCGTAAAGCGGTCTTTACGATAAAAGACAGGAGTGAATTCTCCTTCCTCCTGTCCGTCATCCCTTCCCACGCCGAACCAACCGTATTCAGGGAGGAGTGTCTCCAGGTCTTTCACCTGATGGCTTAAGGCTTCCTGCAGCCCGGCAAGGTCTGTCTTGTGGAAACGAATAGTGGTAGCAACCATTTCTTTTCGATTTTTCCAGCTGTTCTCTTTATCTTCGGGATTGTCGTACCGTATATTGAAGCTCATAACGTTTACCGTTTTCCTGGAAATGTCTTCGTTGGCGTTTGCTTTGAAGATACCCAAGGCAATGAGCAGAAGGGAAAGGGATGAAGCAGTCATTCCACATGCGAATTTTTTTTTCATCTTTGGCTCCTTTCTCTCTGAGGTAAGGAATATATCCAATGAAAAACAGGTGGTCAAACGGAATATGACTCTTGGCTGATTCGTTTAGGTAGAATAATCAAATAAAATATTTTCCACCAGGTTCCCAGAGATAACGATCCAGGTCAATCCGGTCCCTTTCATCAAAAATGATCCCTTCTTTTTTGAGCATTGCCTTCTGCTTTTTATAACCTGCTCCAGGCTTCAAGGAAATCGCACCCCGACGGTTCACCACGCGATGCCAGGGCAGTCCTTCCTTGTCCGAACAGGAGTGGAGGATCCAGACTACCCGGCGGACAGAGGGACAAAAACCGGCCAGGCAGGCGATCTGACCATAGGTGGCCACCTTGCCCCTTGGAATGGATTTGATCACCCTGATGACCTCTGCAGTAAAATTTCTATCCGGATTTTTTCCCATTTCACCCATCTTTATATCTCTGATGAAGCAAAAAAGGCCTCAGCGGGTTGCTGAATCTAGTAAGGATTTGGCGCTTGCAATCGGTTTGGGTACAAGATCCTGAATCATCAGATTGAACACATTTTTGGCTTGGCATTCGTCAGTACCCGGGTAGGTGTCGAGTAAAATCCTGTAAGAATCACCACTGGCCTCGTCGAATCCCACCTCGAGAAAAATGAGATTTATTTGTCCCTCCACAAGGAAGACATTGCGATCTCCTTGATAAGAATCCCAGCAGATACCTGTTTTATCGAGGTCGATCAGCTTTTCGAAT
>JASFEP010000196.1:0-8231 GCA_050124775.1 Candidatus Aminicenantota bacterium | reverse complement strand
CCCTCATGGCACCGGGCAGTATGAGGTCCAATTTTTCTTGCCTTATGAGCTTCAAAATCTCATACTGCTGTTTGGATCTCTGGAAAGTGGGAACTCCTATTTTACTCATGGGCTTGACCTCCAAAATTCCATTCGAAAATGCTTGCATAAATACCTAACAAATAATATATTTTTGGGATTGTGGGGATCATCGCAGGTTACACATGCATAGCCAGGAATAATGTCATTTTAATGAATAAGAAGTTGCATGAAGAGGTTTTGGTCACAAGAAAAACGCGTCGGGTTCATAACCTGTATGTTCTTTTTTTATCCCAAATTGTATATTATTCACTCAAATCGGAGCTGTCAATATAATCTATACACAAAATTTATGTTTTAGTTGAAATATGTTCAATTATTGACTAGAATCATAATTTCGAGTGGAACAAACATGAGATCTTATTTTGCCATTTCCATCATTGTGCTGCTCTTGATCCTTTCGATCGACTGCAAAGATCAAGCTAGAGAGCCTGGTGAGAGCGGAAAAAGGGCAAAGAAGATCGTCTTAAAAGTCGCCCATAATGGACCTGAGGTCCATCCCTTCCAAAAAGGCTATGAGACATTCAAAGAAATCCTGGAAGCTGAAACAGAGGGCTCAGTAGAGGTGCAGATCTTTCCGAATTCACAGCTGGGATCGGAGGAAGAGAGCACTCAAATGGTAAAATTGGGATTGATCGCTGCCAGCGCTTCCAGCACTGCGGGTGGTTTATCCACCTCCGTTCCTGAAGCTGAGTTGTTTAACCTCCCCTTTATTTTTCGAGATCTCGATCACTGCTACGCCGTTATCGATGGACCTATAGGCCAAGATCTGGCCCGGACTGTGGAAGACAAGCTCAACTGCCTGGTTCTCGGCTATTGGTTCTCTGGCATTCGCAATGTCTGGAACTCCAAAAGACCCGTTCTGAATCCGGATGATCTCAAAGGAATAAAGCTCAGAGTGATGTCCAGTCCGATGCTGATCGAGTCATTCAATGCATTGGGAGCTCAAGCGACACCGCTGGCATTCGGTGAGCTTTATTCAGCTCTGCAGACAGGCGTCGTGGACGGGGGGGAAACCGATCACCTCGATCTCCTTTATGAAAAATTCCACGAGGTCACCAAGTATGTCTCTTACACAAACCACATGTTTTTGGTCATCGCTCTTATCTTCAGCAAAAAGATTTACGATAAACTTCCACCCGATGTTCAGGATGCTGTCTTGATAGCGGGAAAAGCTTCGGTTCTTGCCGAGAGAGACGCCATGAATGATCTTACAGAGGCGGCTTTAACGGAACTCAAAGAGTTGGGATTGGAGTTCTACGAGGTCGATAAAGCTCCGTTCAGGGAAAAGCTCGAGCGCGTTTACAGGAAAAATGCGGACAAAGTCGGTGGGATGGCACTCATCGAGAAGGTTATTAACACCAAGGATGAATAGGGACTCGAACGAACAAAGGCCAAAGCCGCTCTGGAAACAGCCTCTGGAGCTGTCCTTATGTGCGATTTTGGTCGCAATCGTGAGTGTAACATTCATCCAGGTTCTTTTTCGCTATATTTTCCATCTATCGCTCGCATGGTCTGAGGAGCTGGCCAGATATCTGTTTTTGTGGCTTGCCGCCCTTGCATCTGCCTATGCGTTCAAATTGAAGGCGCACTTTGCTCTGAGGTTTCTTGTGGATCGTTTCGGAAAAGGCCTGCAAAAACTCACAAACACGCTCGTCACGTTGGTTGTTGCTTTATTTCTCGCGATATTTATCTGGAAAGCAACGGAATTTACATTCAGCATGGCCAAACAGGTGGCGCCGAGCACACAAATGTCTATGGCTGTGCCTTATTCTTCGGCTATAGTGGGTGGCGTTTTGATGCTCTATTACGTAGTCCGAAACTGGTGGTTTGATATACGAAATAAAAAAAGAGGTCAATAAGGATAAACCTGAGGAAAGAACATGGGAGTCGTCATATTTATCGTATTTTTCGCGGCTTTATTGCTTTCCGTCCCTATCGGTATCGCTCTCGGTGTTTCGGCTCTTGCCGGACTTATCTATATCGCTTTCGATCCTGATTTCTTTATTTTCCTCCCTCAAAAATTTATGTCAGGATTGGATTCCTTTACATTATTAGCCATCCCATTTTTTATTCTGGCGGGTGCGATCATGTCATACGGAGGCATCGCCCGCCGGATCGTCGACCTAACGCTCGTGTTCTTCGGTCGGATCCGGGGCGGTCTCGGTATTGTCGTTACGATCTCTACATTCTTTTTCGGAGCGATCTGCGGGTCGGGAAGTGCAAAAACCGCCGCCATAGGGTCTGTGATGTTTCCGGAAATGAAGAGAAACAAGTATCCCACGGATTTTTCAACCGCTCTCTTCGCCTCGGCCGGGGGGGCGTCCTCTCTCGTGCCTCCATCGATCGACCTCATCATCATAGGAGTTGTGGCAAATATCTCTGTGGGCGGCATGTTTGCCGCCGGGATACTCCCCTCCGTGGTCAATGCGGTGGCGCTCATGGCTTTGGTGTTTTTCTTCGCTCGAAAACTCAACCTTCCGTTGGCACCTCAAATCGACTTCAAAGAAAAGATCAGAATCGTTCGTGACGGCATCCTCCCCATGTTGATGATCGTGATCGTTCTGGGTGGGATCTACGGAGGGATATTCACGCCTACAGAGGCAGCTGCGGTGGCCGTGATCTACGGATTTTGCCTTTCTTTTTTCATTTACAGAGAACTCAAACTGGCCGATTTGAAAAAAGCTCTGCTGCATACTGCATCATTATCAGGTGTCGTGCTGATCGTTCTCGGAACAGCATCCATGCTTTCTTTTGTGATGACATTCGAACGCATCCCTCATGAGATCGCAGTCGCCATCACTCAGTATGCCTCCAACTGGATCGTTTTTGTTCTATTCGTGAACATCGTGTTTTTGCTCCTGGGCATGGTCATGGACGCATTGCCGGCGATTATCGTTCTGCTCCCTATTATCGTCCCGGTGGCCGTTTCCTTTGGTATGGAGCCCATTCATCTCGGTATTCTGGTCGAAGCCAACGTGGGATTGGGCATGATCACTCCACCCGTAGGAATATGCCTCTATGTGGCCTGCGGCATCAGTAAAATTCCCATAGAGAAAAGCATTAAAGCGCTTCTTCCTTTCCTTCTCGTCTTAGCGCTGACGACCATTATTATCAGCTATGTCCCCGATATTACTTTGTATTTGCCCAGATTGCTCGGGTATGTTCCATAGAAACGAACGTATCATTCGGCGAATGATCGCTTCACTGTTGCATACAAAAATGGAGGATACAATCGGAAAGCCGCAGATCGTGAATTCTGGGAATGGGTGGAATCCCTAGTCGCGTGTGGTCGTTGGAAGACCGGAGGGAAGCAACATCTTTTCTAAAAGCAATTTTTTCTGCCTTCGCAGCCGTATCGGCTCATAAAAAGCCCGGATTCGAATCTAATCCCCTACTATTCTTCCCAGAAATTGGCATTTCCTTTGATGTTATCGATATTTCCGAATCCAACCTGTTTGTCTAACCTCGAGAGAAATCTGTGAAGGGGGGCAATAGGCAAAGCCGCCACTGACGTTGAAAGCTGGTGGGGCCAGGTGGCCAGTTTATTGTATGGACAGGCCGCAATACAGTTCGCACAATCCGACCCGTTATCTCTCCAGAACTGTATGCATTTCTCCGGATCGATGTACCATTTGAGAACCCCCGGATTGTTGGAGAGCGTTTGTCCCTCAAGAGTGGGGTCCCCATCAGAAATAGCTTTTGAAGGGCACGCTTCTGCACACCGTTTGCAGCTTTTACAGAAATCCCAGACACCGAAGGATCTCGGTGGATCGGGTGCCAGTTCGAGCTCAGTCAGGACTTTGACCAGTCTGACCCGTGGGCCAAATTCCCGTGTGATCAACATACCGTTGCGGCCTAATTCGCCCAAACCCGCTGCGACTGCATAAGGAATGCTGAGGGTGACATCGTTTCCATTGGCAAAAGCTCGATATCCGAGAGCACGGAGGAATGTCGCCACCGAGTATCCCAACTCGCACATATGAGAATATCCTAATCCGGTGGCCGCACCTTCGAGCGCGGAAGGGGAAAGGGCGATCGTTTGGTAATCCATCTCGACGGCCATGACCACCACTGATTTGGGATCAAAGGGAAATACCGGAGTAAATATCTCATACCGGGGAGGCCTCTCTCGATCGAAGTCACCTTCGAATATTTCCTTTATCAACTCAGAATAGGTCCATAGCGGATTATAATCCGTGATTCCTACAAGGTTTGCTCCGAGATATCGTGCCGCCTTTTTCACTTTTTTGCTTGCGTCTTCAGTAGTTGAGAATACGACCTTTCTCCTCCGTGCGGGCTCATCCCATTCATAAGCCTGAGAATGTGGTTGTCCGTTTTCGCTCCCCGATGCGAATTTGTGGTCCACAGCCCATGCAGCCTCATTCAAAGCCTCGTCCAGTTGAGTCCAACCTTTGGCGTTCTGATATTCTTCCCGGCGTTTTCGGTTGATTGAGGATTCGATTTTTTGCACAAATTCATAATCCCAGAGTTGTCGGGCAAAGACCGTGTTTTTTTGCGGCATGCGTTGGCACGCCTCCGTTATTCTTAGTGGGTTGTCCTTAAGGGTCAGAGAAACGGACAAAGGCTCATTTTTTGAAAAGATATTTTTTCTGGGATCTGAATGTCCCGTTGCACCCATCAATGCCCCGGATGCTGTCGTTACAGCTCCCAACTTGATGAATTGTCGGCGGTTCAATTTTATCTTTTTCGATTGCTGAATCGTGGTTGAAATATTGATTGGGGATTTCTGTTTTTCCATCGATGATCTCTCCTGAACCAAGAACTCGTTCATTATTCAGAAAATCATCTTCCAGCATAGTAAATCTTTTGGAGTTAAACAAGACAACACCTGCCAAAATAATTTTAAATTTTAAACTTTTTTTTTAATTCTGCGAGAATATGAAATGAATCTGTGAAAAAAGGTGGACAATATAGACGTGATGGGACTAATATAGAATACACATGGCTGTTGAGATATTATGGTGTATTGACGAATCATCCGATCGTCATCTGGTCGATTTTTAGGAGGATTTTGACGAATAAAGGAGGGAAACAATGAAATTTAGAGATTTGTTTATTTTCTTTGTATTGCTTCTGGTTGTGCTCGGGTTGACTGTACACGTGTGGGCACAGATTATTCCGATCGAAGATAGCAAAAATATCATGCCGATGCGCGAGCGGGTCAAGCTCATGCAGAAATGGTGGGATTGGAAGAAAAAACATGTGCTTCCCATGGTTATGCGTGAGCAGGGTGTGGATATGTGGATCGTCCGGAACAATGAGGCCGATCTCTATTACAACAACGAAGGACCTGTTTATACTCTGCTTTTACCGGCCAACCATGAGGGGATGACATACCCGAGTCAGCATGTGAATCCCCGTTCTCAACGGATCCCGAGATTCATGATGTTTTACGACACAGGGACAAAGATCGAATACATAGAACCCAAGGATTATACTCATATCACACAACTCGTTATAGAACGGGATCCAAAAAAGATTGCCATCGGTCAACATAACAATGAAGAAATGCTGGAAGCTTTGGGGAATAAATATGCAGCGAGATCCATCGATTCCTGGACGCTGGGCGTCCGTTGGCTTGAGACCATGACCCCTGAAATGATCAGTGTATACAGTCATGTGCAGCGAATCGCCAATGAAGTGATCGCCGAAGCCTATTCGAACCGAGCCGTCACTCCCGACGTGACCACTACAGATGACCTGAACTGGTGGATCCGCCACAAATACCTGGAACTGGACCTGGAGACGGAAAATCACCCCACGATCACAGTCCAAAGGAGTGACGAAAACCTGGCCAGGTACGACGACCCTCCGGAATATTTTCACAAAGGCCGAACGCGCAATGGAGTCAATGTTGTCATCAGACGTGGTGATGTCGTGAGCTGTGATACGGACCTTTTCCTGCTCGGTATGGTCACTGATTCGCATCAACATGCGTATGTATTAAAAAAGGGTGAAGACGATGTGCCGGAAGCTCTGAAGGAAGCCTTGCGAAAAGTCAATCGCATCCAGGATCTCTTCAGGAAAGAATTTATATTTGGACGGACAGGTAAAGAAATTGTCGCTGCATCCGAAAAGATCCCGAGGGAGGAGGGGATCATCGAATCGGAATTGGGTTTCCACCCGCCCCCGATGTTTATCCGGCGGTTTCTCCAGGGAGGTTACATGTTCGACCACAAGACCTATGTGGCAGGGATGACTTCAGGTCCCGGGTATTACCCGACATCCATCGTGACAAATAACCATAAACTCCACTACAACACGCTGTATGCATTCGAACCTCACACCCGAGTGGCTGTGCCGGGTTGGAAAGATGGCCTCGAATTAGGAATAGGGCAGATCGCTGTATTTACAGAAGATGGTCTGCACTATCTGGCCAGACCCCAAGAGCATGATTGGCATATCATAAAATAAGGATTAAACGACATTTCTAATAGGATTTACTTTCCTTTTAAGTTGAATTTTGATATTATATATGGGAATTTTGAAACAATTTGTCATTGGAATGTCAAGTAATTCGAACAGATTGTAAAGTATTTTAATTTCATCCCGAGAGGTCAATATGATCAGTGAGCTGGAAAAAAAGATTCTGAAATCTCTGAATGAGAATGCGAGAAAAAGCTTTCGCGAGGTGGCCAAGGAGGTAGGAACATCCACCACCGCCAAATACAACAACGTGAAAAAAATGGAAAAACGTGGACTCCTTCAGGGATATGTTCCTGCAGTTGACGAAGAACTTCTCGGGTTCACACTTACTGCTATCATTGCCATGCGCATCAGCCAAGGAAAGCTATACAATGTTTATGATAAGATTATAAAATATCCTGAGGTGAGGGAGATCTATGATCTCACGGGCGAATGGGATGCGATCCTGGTATGCTTCTTTAAAAAGCGCCGCGATCTCGATAATTTCCTGAAAACCAAGCTCAATCTCCCCCACATCGAGAGGGTCATGACTCACGTTGTCCTCAATGTGATCAAGGACGAAAAGCGCGCTTTTATCGAAGCTCTGTAACAAATCAAATATAAAACTCGTTTTAACCGATATGAAAAGACCACACACTCCTTACCGGATTCTTTTTTTTGTTTTTTTGTTGATGTCGTGTTTTCCAGCTTATGCACAAAAAGATGCGGCCAAAGAGTGGCTTCGAGAAGTAGAGCCCATCATCACAAAAGCTGAAAAACAGGTGTTCGAAGATCTAAAAACAGAAGAAGACCGCATGAGGTTTATTAACTCTTTCTGGAATGTTAGAGACCCGAATCCTGATACTCCTGAGAACGAGTATAAACTGGAGTATTACAGACGGCTGAACTACGTAAGCAGATATCTTGGGGGGAGCCGGAGTGATCGAGGCAGAATATACATGATTTTGGGCGAACCGAAGGAAAGAAATACTTACACTGGAGGAACACAGGTCGTCGATTCCGAGGTGTGGGTTTATTATGGGGAAGGACGACCCGGGCTTCCGCCGGTCATGAATCTTCTGTTCTTCCGAAGGGAGAACGCGGGGCAATTCCGGCTGTTTTACCCGGGGATGGACACAGCCCTTGACATCCTCAATCCAGGCCAACGAGTCGGTTGGGAAGAACCGAGATACGCATATAAAGAACTGAGAAAAAATTATATAGAGCTTGCAGATGCCACTCTATCTGTGATCCCAGGGGAAGGCAGCCCCGACATGCCTGCCTCATCCACTTCGTCCAGTCATGTGTTCGCTCAGATCTACACTCTTCCCGAAAAAGAAGCTTCTGACACATATCTACGGAGTTTCCGATCCATCGAAGGTGCTGTCGATGTAAAGTATTCGTTTAGGGAAATCACAGGAGATGTCACATTTGCATTGAGTGAGAATAGAGGATATTCGTTCTTGAATTATTCCCTCATGCCCGATAACATCCGCTTAATGAGGATCGCCGATAACCTCCATTCGGCAAGATTCAATCTCAATGTGAGAATCGAGGACATGTTAGGAAAAACGATTTATCAACAGGAGAAGAATATCGAATTCAAGCTGGACAATCTGGAGAAACAAGCTCTGGATGAAAAAAAAATCGTTTTTTCAGGTTTTGTGCCAGTCATACCCGGAAAATTCAATGTCAGTCTGGTCCTCTCGAACACTTCGACGGAA
>JASFEP010000195.1:0-8242 GCA_050124775.1 Candidatus Aminicenantota bacterium | reverse complement strand
GACATCTATGGTCAGAACGATCATGTTTTTCTTCAAAAGACCGAATACCAGCTGGATTTTCTCGACTCCTTTGCCCATGCCCTTCCCCTCAGAAAAGAACTCTCAAGAATAACGAACGACTTCAGACGACTTGCGAAAGAAAGGGAAGAGCTCGAACAGAAGGAAAGGGATAGAGAACAGCGTCTCGATTTTCTCCGATTCCAGATCAACGAAATCGAAAATGCTCACCTTGCCATTGGAGAAGAAGAAGAACTCCGCCAAGATCGGAATATTCTAAAAAATGCAGAGAAGATTCGTGTCCTCGTCAAAGATGCGTTAGAGATCGCCTATTCTAAAGAAAATTCCATTTCCTCACACCTATCAAAGCTTCAAAGAATTTCTGGGGAACTAGGGGCCTATGCAAAGGAGTTCAAGGAGACCCATGAGGCCATCGGGCAGTTTGCCATCACGATCAAAGAATTTTCAAATTTCCTGATCGATTTTAGCGACAAACACACAGCGTCTTCAGAAAGCTTGGAATCCTTGGAAAAGCGCTTGAGTAAAATCGAAGATCTGAAACGGAAATACGGCAAAAGCATCGAAGAGATACTCATGCATCTCGGAAGAGCGAAAAAAGAGTATGAAGAGCTGAGCACGAGTCGCGAAAAATTGGAGGGCCTCCAAAAAGAGATCGAATCTTCTTTTGAAGAGTACGTTAAAAACGCCCACAAATTATCTGTGTTGCGAAGTCAAAGCGCCAGAGATCTAGAGAAAATGGTCGCCAAAGAGATCGGATACCTGGGAATGAAAAAGGCCAAATTCAAACTTGCCATCACATCAACCACACCGGATGTGACACAAAAAAACACGCTTCAAAATACCGGGAATGAGAGCGTCGAATTCCTCCTGAGCACAAATCCTGGCGAAGATCCTAAACCTCTCCGTAAGATCGCCTCCGGTGGTGAGCTTTCCCGCATAATGCTCGCGTTAAAAACGATCGGCAAAGACACGGAGTTAGACAAGACATTGATCTTCGATGAGATCGATTCCGGTATCGGGGGCAAAACAGCAGAATTTGTCGCACAAAAACTCAGTGATCTAGCGAAGGGCAGCCAAGTCATATGTATTACACACCTTCCCCAGATCGCATCCTACGCCACTCATCACTTCAAGATCGAAAAAGCGATTAAAAACAAAAGGACTTATACGACCGTGACAAAGCTTTCCTTCGATGAACGGATCGAGGAGATCGCGAGGCTTTCCACGGGAAGTCGCATCACCCGAGCGGCCCTCCAAAACGCCAGAGAGATGCTACAGCACAACCTGCAGATGGACCAACGACACAAAAATGGATAGAGTTCAAAAGGCCCTTACATGTTTCAAGGAGGGATTCAGCTGTTCTCAAGCCGTTCTCTCAGCCTTCTGTGAACCGTTGGGATTGGATCTATTCACTGCGCTCAAAATATCTCAATCATTTGGTGGCGGTATGGCCTATATGGGAGAAACATGCGGCGCTGTTACCGGCGCATTTATGGTCATCGGGCTCAAGCATGGAAGGATACGCACAAATGACGATGCGGCTAAGGAGAAAACATATGAGCTTGTCCAGGAGTTCGTGCAAAGATTCCGAACCAAGCATGGATCGATCCTTTGCCGGGAACTTCTCGAATATGATTTGAGTCGTGAGGATGAATTCAAAGAAGCCCAGGAGAAAAAACTATTCGATGAACTCTGTCCCAAACTTGTCCAAACTGCCGCTGAAATCCTGGAGGGCCTCATTTCAACTCCAGAAGAGAGCTAAAAAGTTTCCCCGACTGTTATAAAAATGAAAAATATTGGTTCACGATTGGTCGATAAAAAGTTCTTCATCCGCACCTATGGATGTCAGATGAACGAAAACGATTCTGAGCGGATATCGGGAATACTCATCGATGAAGGCGCACGCCCAGTGGATTCCATCGAAGACAGCGAAATTATCATCATCAACACGTGTGCTGTTCGCCAAAAATCAGAAGAAAAGCTTTATTCGTTCCTTGGTCGTTTGAGTGATCTAAAGAAAAAAAAGGATCTCACTGTTGGCGTCGTGGGATGTGTGGCTCAACTTTATCGCACTGACCTCATCAATGCGAAGCCTGTTATCGATTTTGTAATGGGCCCGGATAACTACGGGAAGATCTCGGATATCCTCTCTGACCAAAAAGATGAAAAGGTCGTTTCCACCGAGTGGAAGAATGACTGGCATGAGATCCCCTCTTCTAAGGTCTACAGAGAAGGTACAGCCAGCGCTTACGTCACAATCATGGAAGGATGTAACAATTTTTGTGCTTATTGCATTGTTCCTTATACGAGGGGGAGGGAAAAATACAGGCCGGAGCGGCTTATCATTGAAGAAATCAAGCAGTTGTCCCGAGAAGGGCATCTCGAAATTCAACTCCTTGGACAGAATGTCAACTCATACCGGGATCCTGAGAATGGATTCTCATTCGAGCATCTTCTCAAAAAAGTCGACCGCATCGAGGGCATTCAATGGATCCGCTTTTTGACATCTCACCCCAAAGATCTTCCCATCAGCCTGACCAGGACCATGAAGAAGGCAAAGAAGATTTGCCATCAACTTCATCTTCCGATTCAGTCCGGATCATCCAAAATTCTCAAAAAAATGAAAAGGGGTTATACGAAGGAAGAATACCTCGAAAAAATCGCGTGGCTCCGTTCATTTATGCCGGATATAAGTTTGAGCACAGATATCATCGTCGGCTACCCTGGGGAGACAGAAGAAGATTTTCAACAAACCATCGATGTCCTCAAAAACGTGCGCTTCACCAATATTTTTTCTTTTCGCTACTCCCCCCGTCCTTTCACGGCTGCGTCAAAAATCGAAGATTCTGTTCCCTTTGCGGTCAAAAGAGACAGGCTTTTAGCCATACAGGACATTCAAAAACAGATCCAGCTGGAACACAATTCCTCGCTGATAGGCAAAAGGCAAAAAGTTCTCTGTCTGGGAAAGAGCAAAAAGGATCCTCGGAGATACTCGGGCCGAAATGAAGCGTATCAAGTCGTGAATTTTCACTCAAATGACGATGTGACCGGCCAGTTCGTAGATGTCCTTATTAACTCCTGCGGGCCTTATTCCCTGCACGGGGAGATTCGCAATTCGATTGAAAAGTCGTAGCTTTTGTGCTATAACGTCCTAAATTTTTTAAAGGAATCGAAGATGACTCTACTCGATCTGATCCCGTATTCATATGTTTTAGGCCTTCTCGGCTTGATGGTCGCGATCACAATATATTTTTTGGTCAAGAAACACCCCAAGGGTAATGAAGTTATGCAGGAGATCGCAGAAGCCGTTCATTCAGGTGCGATGGTTTTTTTAAGAAGAGAATATATTTTCATCATGATTTTTGTAGCGCTCCTGTTTTTCGTACTCTGGAAGCTCTTCTCTATATACACAAGCTTAGCTTTTATCACAGGAGCCGGTTGCTCTATGTTGGCAGGATTTATCGGGATGAAGGCCTCCACACGCGCGGCCGTACGCGTAACACAAGCGGCGATCTCTCAAGGTGCCGCTCAGGCCCTGACAGTCGCTTTTCAAGGGGGAGCTGTCATGGGAATCTCTGTCGCCGCCCTTGGAGTTGCAGGGATCAGCCTTTTCTACTTCTTTACCAAGGATCCCATCATCATCAACGGATTCGCAATGGGAGCCAGTTCCGTAGCACTTTTCGCACGCGTAGGAGGGGGGATCTACACGAAGAGCGCCGATGTCGGTGCAGATCTCGTCGGAAAGGTGGAAGCCGGCATTCCCGAAGATGACCCGAGGAATCCCGGAGTCATTGCCGATAATGTCGGCGATAACGTAGGCGATACGGCCGGGATGGGAGCTGATCTTTTCGAATCCTATGTCGGTTCAGTTATCGCATCCATGGCTCTCGGAGCAACTTTAACCCCTGCACTGAATTTTATGTCCCTTCCACTTTTGCTCATCGTTGTGGGCCTCTTCTGCTCTCTAATCGGAGTATTTTCCATAAAAATTCTGAAGAACTTCAATCCCCAATCTGCCCTAAGGAATTCGACTTACATAAGTGCCGTACTCTTTCTTTTCGGGGCTTACTTTTCCGTAAAGGTCCTCCTGGGAAATCTCGATATCTTCTTTGCTGTCGTGAGTGGAATGTTCGCCGGTGTGCTCATCGGACTCGAGAGTGAATACTTTACTTCAGGTCCTCCCATAAAAACTCTGGCAAAGACGTCTCAAACAGGAAGCGCGCCCACGATCATCATGGGAATGGCAATTGGATTTCAGAGCACGATACTTCCCCTTCTCACGATAGCTGCCGCCATTTTCATCTCTCACAAATTGGGCGGACTTTATGGAATCGCTCTGGCTGCTGTGGGGATGTTAGCCACTATCGGGATCGTTATGACGACAGACTCTTACGGCCCGATAGCGGATAACGCTGGTGGGATCGCGGAAATGTCGAATGCCGGTCCAGAAATACGAAAGATCACAGATAAGCTCGATGCTTCCGGGAACACAACAGCCGCTATCGGCAAGGGTTTTGCCATAGGATCTGCGGCACTGACTGCCTTGGCCCTCTTCTCAGCCTACCAGAAAACGACCAACCTCAGCACGATCAGTTTGACCAATGTGGAGACCGTCATCGGAGTTCTGATCGGCGCGCTCATGCCGTTTGCGATCGCCTCATACACGCTGAAAGCAGTTGGCCGGGCATCGGATAAGATGGTGACAGAGATCCGGCGTCAATTCCGGGAGATCAAAGGTCTTATGGAAGGCGAGGCCAAACCCGATTCCGACCGTTGTATCGATATCGTCACAAACAGCGCTCTCCTGGAAATGATCCTTCCCGGTCTCCTTGCTGTGGTCACTCCTCTTCTTATCGGTTTTATCATAGGTCCTGAATCCTTGGGAGGATTTCTGGCCGGGGCGACAGCCTCCGGTGTGCTACTGGCCATCTACATGGCCAATGCAGGCGCGGCCTGGGACAACGCCAAAAAGTGGATCGAGGAGGGACATCTGGGCGGAAAAGGAACTGAGGTTCATGCAGCTGCGGTTATCGGCGATACAGTGGGAGACCCATTGAAGGATACATCGGGTCCCTCTATGAATATCCTGATCAAACTCATGGCTGTCGTCAGTCTTGTCTTTGCACCGCTTATCCTCTGATGAGGATTTGATATTCTTAAGTTTTTCAGTTATAATTCACGCCTCTTTGCAACCGAATTTTGGATATATTCTGGGACCTCAAAGATGAAAGTAAACGTCTGGAACACGATTGTTCAGTTGAGTAAAGAAAGAGGAGTCGAGACGGGAGTGATCGTAAACGCCATAGAAGAATCACTCCGTGTGGCCTCATCCAAATACTTCAACTCGGACGAAAAGATCGAGGTTGTTTTTAAGCCGGAAAAGGGTGACCTGCGCGTATTTTCCACGAAGCAGATCAAAAAAAGTCCCCAAGATATATCCGCGGAGATATCCCTGGAAGAAGCCAAAAAAATCGATGCGAGTGCCAAAGTCGGCGATTACATCGAGATCGATCTCTCATCGGAAACTCTGGGTAGAATCGCAGCTCAAGCCGCAAAGCAAGTGATCTTCCAGAAAGTCAGAGACGCAGAACAAGAAAAGATCTACAGGACATTCGCACCACTGATGGGTGAGATCTTAACAGGAGTTCTGAGACGATTTGAATCCAACAAAAACATGATCTTAGAGCTCAATAAAGCGGAGATCTTGTTTCCTTATCGTGAAAAACTGCCCACAGAAGAATTCAGAAGAGGAGATCGTGTCAAAGCGGTTGTCACTCAAGTATTCAAAGATGCCAAAGGACCCCAAGTTGTCGTCTCCAGGAGCGATCCTCAATTTTTAGCGAAACTTCTTGAGTCGGAAATCCCAGAGATCGCCAACGGGAATATCACAATCAAAGATATCGTCCGTCAACCAGGTGAAAGGGCGAAAGTTGCCGTTTCAACAAATGAAAAAGATATTGATCCTGTCGGTGCATGTATCGGGGTCAAAGGCAACAGGATCCTTGCGATCAGCGATGAGCTGTCCGGGGAAAAAATCGATATAATCGAGTGGTCAGATAATCCTATCGTCTATGCGAAATCGTCCCTGAGTCCTGCCAAAATTGAGAAAGTCTTTATATTGAACAAACAAGACAAAATATTGCATGCGATTGTCTCCAAAGATAATCTCTCTCTTGCTATAGGCAAGAGAGGGATCAATGTCAGGCTTGCTTCAAAACTCGTGGATTGGAAGATTGAAATCAAAAATAAATAAATGTCGCATGATCGCTTACATGGAGATACACAAATCATGAATACGGAAACCAAAAAGAAAACAGCCAAAACCTCGCAAGATACCGCTAAAAAAGAGGCAAAACAAGTTCAAATCACGGAGGGTATGAACATCAAGGAAGTCAGCGAAAGGATAGGGATCAAAGCCAAAGACCTCATCAGCGATCTGAAAAAGAAGGGATTCAATGTGGGTGTCACCGACACATTGAACTCAGCCTTGATCGCTGCTATCTCTCAAAAAACTCGGGTGAATATAGATCTGATTTCCCTCGAAGAAAAAGTCCGAAAACAAGCGATGAGCAAACCCGAAGACTTGAAAGAGAGACCTCCCGTCGTCACGATCATGGGACATGTCGATCACGGAAAGACCACCCTTCTCGATGCCTTCAGGGAATCCAACTTGGTCCAAAAAGAAGCGGGGGGGATCACACAGCATATCGGTGCGTACCAGCTCATTCACGGTGACAGAAAAATCACTTTTGTCGATACCCCAGGCCATGAAGCCTTTACTCAACTTAGGTCGAGGGGAACTCGAGTCACAGATATCGTCATTCTGATTGTCGCCGCAGATGATGGAGTGATGCCCCAAACCAAAGAAGCTATAAACCACGCCAAAGCGGCGGATGTGCCGATCATCGTGGCGATCAATAAAATCGATAAACCCGAAGCCGATATCGACAGAACCAAACAGCAACTGTCACAAGAAGGACTTCTGATCGAGGAATGGGGAGGCGACGTGGTGAGTGTCGATATCTCTGCCACTGAAAGGACAAATTTGAAGGAGCTCTTGGAGATGATCCTTCTCCTGGCAGATGTTATGGAGATCAAGGGTAATCCCAAGTCTCCCGCCCAAGGCGTCATCCTCGAAGCCCGGCTTGATTCCACTAAAGGACCGGTGGCTACAGTCATTATCCAGCAGGGAACGTTAAATCAGGGCGAAGCCTTCGTCTCAGGGATGTGTTATGGCAAAGCAAGGGCCCTCTTCAATGAAAAAGGAAAACCTATAAAAAAAGCGGAACTCTCCATGCCGGTCGAAGTGCTGGGATTCTCGGAAGTCCCAAATGCAGGGGACTATTTTCAAGTCGTCAAAGACACGGAAACGGCCAAAAGGATCGCGCAGTATCGCATTTCCCTTATCAAGAAAGAGGAGCCCGCACGCCCAGAACACCTCACTCTCGACCAGCTATTCAAAAAGATCGAAGATGGAGACGTCAAAGAGCTTCCTCTCATCATAAAGGCAGATGTTCACGGATCTGTGGAAGTCCTCAAAGACACACTGCCCAATCTGAGCACGGATAAAGTAAAAATCAAGATATACCATGCTGCAACAGGAACAATATCGGAAACCGACATCCTTTTAGCGTCCGCATCGAATGCCATTATCATCGGGTACAATGTCAAACCACAGCAGGCTGTTCTGGATATGGCTAGAGAAGAGAGCGTGGAAATCCGAAGCTATAACGTTATTTATCAACTCACAGATGATGTAAAGAAAGCCATGACGGGCCTTCTCGAGCCCATTTCCAAAGAAACCTACATGGGACGAGCCGAGGTCCGGAGAATCTTCCAGATCCCGCGGATAGGAGCCATCGCTGGCTGTCTCGTAACCGATGGAAAGATAACTCGAAACGCACAAGTGCGTATTATCCGAAATGACGAAGTCATCCATCAAGGGAAGATATCCTCTCTCAAACATCTCAAAAATAACGTCACAGAAGTAAAAAAAGATTATGAATGCGGTATCGGTATCGAAAAATTCAAGGATATCCAGGAAGGGGATACGATCGAGGCCTTCACCATCGAAAAAGTTATGCCCGAATGATGTCAGAGAGAACACCTAAGCTGCATAACACACATTGAATAGATAATGGTCATAGGCTTTCTTGCACTCGAGCTATACATCCCCTACTCCCATTCTTTGAAAGAAAAGCGCAAAATAATCGTCAGATTTAAA
>JASFEP010000194.1:0-8248 GCA_050124775.1 Candidatus Aminicenantota bacterium | reverse complement strand
TCTTTCACTGGAATTCCTCCTTTTTACGTCGTATCTGTACTTTCGGGAATGATGAAAGTCAATATTATCCGTTTTCTGATCGCGGGAACATTGGGGAGGCTCTTGCGATTCGGATTGGTCATGTATTTCCCCCAATTGTTCAAACAACTGTTCACTTGATTACAAAGTCCCACGAAGATGCATCTCCAAATCTATATTTTCAGCAGAACGAAATAGCGTTATCGAGTTATGAGACTGTGTACTCGTGAACCGCCATTTAGGCTGGATGAGACATCGCACATATTCCTGGGGGATGTCCTTGAAAAATTAGGGCAAATTCGCTATCATGTCGCTGCTGCTGGGAAGTCGTCCAATGGCAGGACACATGACTCTGGATCATGGAATCGGGGTTCGAATCCCTGCTTCCCAGCCACTCCTATAATCTATTTATTATCAGTAGCTTAAATGACTTTTAATTGACTTTGTGGCCAAGACTCCTTTTTAAGAAGAGGATATCTTTAAGAAGAGGATATCACTTCTATCCAATCTTATCTAATATCACTAAACTCCTATGCCCAAATATTGCAACCTTTTTTTAAGTTCCTGCGTCTATTATACTGTAAAGCAGTATTTATGAGAATGTGACATGAAAGATCTGACAAAAATCGAGGAAATCCTTCTCCTTTCCATCTGGGAGCTGAAGGACGAAGCTTACGGCTTTAAAATCCGGCAATATGTATCGGACATTATCGGCAAGGATTTCACCTTCGGTAATCTGTACAGCGCCCTCGACCGGTTGACCCGGAAAAAATATGTCTTTAAACGTCAGGGAGAATCCACGCCTCAACGAAGAGGAAAAACCCGCATGTACTACACCATCTCTTCGGCTGGAATCGAGGCCTTAAAAGCGGCTTGTGTCGTGAACCAAAAGCTCTGGGGTGCTCTCAAACCTTATTCTTTCGAAACAGAAAAAAAATGAAACACCCTCGATCGAGGCTTCCAAAATTCGGTGATTGGCTTCTCAAGCTTTTGGCTAGATATGACGTCAATCCTCATCTGCGCGGCGATTTCGACGAAGAATTCAGCTCGATCTATGAAACCAAAGGGTTTGTTAGAGCTTGGCTCCGCTATTGGACGCATCTGCTGCGTTCCCTACCTGTTTTTATCAGAGATGTTCTCTACTGGAGTTTTATCATGCTTAAAAATTATTTAAAAATCGCTTTCAGAGTCATCATCAGACAGAAAGTATACAGTCTTTCAAACATTATGGGACTGGCCATCAGTCTGACCTGTGCCTTTCTTATCTTGTTTCATGTCAAAGATGAAATGAGTTACGAGAAAAATTTTCCAAAAGCCGACCGCATTTATCGGATTCAAACCAATTCCCAATATGGCTCAAATTTTAGGAACTGGGCCCCATCGGCTCCAGCGTTAGGTCCTGCGCTGGTAGAATCCTTCCCGGAGATCGAAACATCTGCCAGGATCAGAGATTTGGGCAGACAGATCATCAGCTATACTCCTATCAACGAAGATCGTAAGCGTGTCGAGGAAAGCGATGGTTTCTTGGCCGATAACTCCTTTCTGTCGATCTTCGATCTAGATATGATTGCAGGCGATCCGGAGTCGGCTCTCACCGAACCGCACACAGTTGTTTTAACTGCCACAATAGCCGAGAAGTTTTTTGGAGATGAGAATCCCTTCGGCCAAACCCTTATCAATGAGAGCCAAGGGCATCCTCTAAAAGTGACCGGAATCATTCCGGATTTTCCCCGAAATACACACCTTCAGATCAATTACCTTATCTCGATGCCGACCTTTCCTATCTACATGGATTGGCCTGATCTGTTCAACCATCGCACCTGGAAAACGATGTACACATATCTCTTATTTCACCCTGATCGTGACATTGCTAGTTTTTATAAAAAAGTCCCACAGTTCATGGATTCCTTTCTCTCCGCCGTTCCTAGCGCGAAGGAAGAGATTGTGCTCCAGCCGATTAAAAAAATCCACCTCCACTCCAAACTCGTACAGGAATTCTCTTCCAACAGTGAAATTGCCTATGTCTATATTTTCTCGGCTGCAGTCTTTCTCATTTTGATCATTGCCGGAGCTAATTTCGTCAATCTGTCCACCTCCCAGTCCTTTAAAAGGATGAAAGAGATCGGGGTTCGCAAAGTAATCGGTGCCCGGAAAGGACAGCTGGTTAAACAGCATCTAGGTGAGTCGCTTCTTCTCACGGCCCTGTCCACAGCTTCAGCAATACTATTGCTCAATCTGGCCCTTCCCTTTTACAACCATTTGACCGGCAAGGCTCTTGGTTTCGGGCGTCTGATAACTCTAGAAAATCTTCTTCTCGTTTTTTGTATAATGGTGCTCTTAACTGTTTTGGCCGGTCTCTACCCCGCTTTTTTTATATCCAGATTCCAGCCTGTCAACTCTATCAAGGGCGAAAGAGGCGCGGGTTCGATAACGACACTCCTGAGGAAAGGGCTGGTCGTTTCGCAATTTGCCATTTCCATTTTTATAATATTTTGCACAATCACTTTCTACCGGCAACTGTATTTTCTCCACAATCAAGATCTGGGATTCGACAAGGACCGCCTGGTAGCAATCCGCATGTATTCCGATTTCAAAAAGTCTTCGGCAGGAAGAATGGAAACCATTAAGAAAGAAATACTCGGGCATTCCGCAATCAGCCATGTGGCACTGACCTCAAATCTGTTCGGAACAGCATACAGCAATGAGAGGTTAACACCCATACACGTGGAAGATAAAAGCACTCTTCCTTTACTGCGGTTCATGCGGGTTGATGACGATTTCATCGAAACAGCAGGTCTAGAGCTCGTCCGGGGACGGAGTTTCGACAAGATCGCGGATCAAAAAGGGGCTTATATCATCACTGAGTCCGCAGCAGTCGCTCTAAATCTGGAGAAACCGCTGGGCATCCAATGCAGGTCCCTTCATGAAGGGGAGGCGCCCATAGTGGGTATCATCAAAGATTTTCATTTTACTTCCTTACACAGTCTGCTTGAACCCCTTGTCCTGGATTACTACCCTTCCAGGACAAACTATTTGTTGGCAAAAGTTCAGGGGGATAGCTTTCAGGATGTTCTGACCTTCATGGAGAAAAAATTTGACGAGATCAATCCCGGAAATCTTTTTCGCTATTCTTTAGTAGATGAGGTCTTCGACAGGAATTATGCAGAGGAAACCAGGGCTCTGGAGCTTTTTAAAGCTTTTTCCATCCTGGCCCTTTTTGTCTCCTGTCTGGGGATGTTCGGGCTGACCGTCTATTCGGCGGAGGTGCGGATCAAGGAAATTGCCATCAGGAAAGTTCTAGGCGCATCAGGTTCCAGCATTATTCTGTTGTTGTCCAAAGAGTTTGTCCTCTGGGTGCTCTTGGCCAATATTCTGGCCTGGCCGACGGCATTCCTTGCTATGAACGAGTGGCTGGCCAATTTTGCCTACCATGTCCACCTCCATGTGTGGACGTTCGTAAACTCCGCGGCTTTGGCCGCTTTTTTTGCCATAATAACAGTGAGTTATCAGGCCGTCCGGGCGACTGTTTCCAATCCTGCCAACAGCTTAAGGTATCAGTAACCAGTCGGCGATCTAATGATAACGGCAAGAATGGTGCATTGAGACTGCTGACAAACTCGACAATGGTCAACCAGAGAGAACAACCCATGATAAGCAAGGTAAGCTAAAGTTTTATTATCGCTCGTGTTTTTCCCTTTATCCCTTTAAATTTATTCGGGATCGCGTTCAACTCATAGACGAGGGTATAGCAATTCCGGCTTATCGAAGAGTTTCGAGATCCACCGGACGAGAACACATCTCAAGAGATTCGGCCTGAAGCTGAGAATGATCCTTGAAGACTTATTCCGGAAGACGCTGAGCACCATCTTTTTCATCGAAAAGCCGATAGCCATCGATATGATAATCCTTCATCTCGAGTTGATATGTGAAGCTTAACGACCTCCCCCTCGTCAGGTCTAAGCGATCATGAATCCCTGCTACCTAGACAGCTTGAAATCTAAAATCTTCCGGGCTTTCTTTTTTGAACCAATGGACTATACTATGAAGAGGCTAATAATAAGCTATGGGAATGCAAGAATCCGACGCGATCTTTCAAGGATAGCGTGTATTGGCGATTCATTCAAACGAGGGATGTCGCCATAGCCTACAGGGAAATCTGCTTAAGGTGCGGCATTTGGGTCGAACAATGTCCGGCCAAAGCCCTTAACCTCATCAGGGACAAGAGCAAAGGTGAGCCGATGGATGTTCAAAAACTTAGCCAACTGCACTGACTTTATTCAAAAAGTGCTGTTTATCACGGGATAAAAACTCTTTTCATATGGTAAAACAAATCCTTTTCCAGTCGAATTTCAAAAAACACATGCGGTCTTTCTTCGGACAGAGTTTTTACACAAAAATAGCACTACTTCCCCAATCCGATGTGGTTAAGCAATCCCTTAAAACCTTATACGATCTGGGGTACGACACTCCTTACAGTTCATGGCCCACGGTCGTCGCAATAGAAATAAACGCTCACTGTAACCGGAAGTGCGTTTACTGTCCGAATCATAATTACGACAGGACTGGCGGACAGCAAGGTTTTTTGGATGAATCTCTCTTCCAAGCGATCATCGATGACCTGGCAATGCATGGATATTATCGGAGCATTTATTATCATATTTACAATGAACCGTTGCTGGATGAGAGGCTTCCAGAGTTTATCGCCTATACAAGAGAGCGATTACCGGAAGCGACGATCGATATTTATACGAACGGGGATTTTCTGGATATCGGCGTGTATCATACGCTGATTCAAAGGGGGGCCGATAGATTCGTGATTTCCCTTCATGGGGAGAAACCATCTCCTAATCTCAGAGATACGCTGCGACATCTACCGCCAAAAGAAAAGACCGCGACTTTGATGATCATGGATACTTTCAGAGATTACAAAGCCAAAAAAAACGGATTTTTCAACCGGGGTGGTGCCATTATAACTCACAGAAAACAAAGGCGCTCGCAATTTTGCCCTTTTGTTCTAGACTGCAACATCAACTTTAAAGGCGATGTGATCCTGTGCTGCAATGATTTCTTCGGAGATTACATATTCGGTAATGTCAAAAACCGTCCCCTGTCGGAGATATGGTTCGATAAAGAATACATAAATTTGAGGAATCGAGTCACTTTTGGCGACAGGGAATTCAAGCTCTGTAAACGATGCAATGTCTAATAAGCATATGATGTCTAATTCGCAAGGACAGAGATGAACGAATCCTGCTTGCAGGACTGGATCACACATTTCCCCAGACTGATGTGTGAGTAATCTGACACCTCCAGCGTGTAAGACCCGAGCCACAGTGATAATATGACTTCCTTTTTCTAAGAGACTGATATTTCTTTCCGTTCCATATCTCTGCGAAATTATTCTCGTGAAGTTGACCTAATTTTAAAAGTCCCTGGCAGCATGAAACGACTGTTCCATCCGACCTGACAAGAGTCTGCGTCCAAGGGTAATAACATTTCCCGTTGTAGGGATTATATTTCTCGAGAAAATCGAAAGCGTAAAGGTCTATGGGCAGAGAAAAATCATCCCAGTTATGCGCTTTTTCTATCTCAATATTTCCAATTTTTTTTTGAGTGGAGAACCGTATCTTATGCCGATCTGCAAACTCTTTGGCTTCTTGGATCTTTGCGTACGCTCTCTCGGGGAATTTGGTCAATTGATATTTTCTCAAGAGAAAGTTCTTGTCGCAGTTGTTAAGGAAAATATCGTTCACTCCCATTTCTTTGGCGAGTTTCAGCAGGGGAAGGACTTCATCGAGATTGAGAGGGCTCACGGTATAAGCAAACCGAATGTGGAACCTTGAATTCTGAGTTTTCTCCCTGTAATAAACATATTTCTCGATATTTTTTATCGTTCTCTCCCATCGGGCACCATATCTGATCTTCTCATAAGTCTCTTTGGTTGCTCCATCGATGGATATATTCACAAAAAAACCGAGATCAACGAGTAATGCTATGGATTCTTCTCTCGTATAAGCCGCGTTTGTGAATATTTTGGGAAGAAAGTGATATTTTTTCGAGACCTTCAGCATTGTGTGGGCTTCTTTGGCTAAAAGAGCCTCTCCATCGATGAAAAAATCGACTTCTGATGCCAAGGGAAAGAGTGCCCTCTCGACCTTTTTGAACAATTCCATTGGCATATCCAACTTGTATTTTCGGCGGCTTTTGCCGCACATGATACAGTTCAGATCACACCTCTGAGTTGGTTCCACAAACACTTTCAGCGGGAACGATTCGCAAACAGGTTTCCGTTCGTGCATTTCCCTAACGTTAAGCAAAGCATTGTGGTAGAGTGGCTCTCTTCTCAATTCATCGACTGTCAACAAGGCGTCAACCTCTAGATAACAAAAAAATTCCCATGGATTCCTGCATAAATCATCAAAATTCTATTGGAAATCCCGATTCTTTTCAACTCGGCACTTCACTTGAATAATTCGGATCAACCGGATTTAAATATGATAGAATACATTTATCTTTCAAAGGAGTTGATCCTATGGAAACCTACATCATTCTCAGCCGAATATCTCCCGAGGCTTTCAGCGATCCCTTCGAGTTCAAAAAGATCGCGGAGCGGGTGGCCCAGAAGATAAAAAGCGAGTGCCCTGGTGTTCGCTGGAAAGAAAGCTATGCAACGACAGGAAGGTTCGACGTCATCGATATCGTCGAGTCCGATGATCCAAGACAGATCGCGAAAGCGGCCATGATCATCCGCTCTTACGGCCACTCGACAACCGAAACACTGTCAGGAACACCTTGGGACGAGTTTCTCGATTTGCTGTGATTAACCCGACAGTTCGACTTTTTTAAATTCACCCCGCAAATCATCCCAAATGGCTATTGACGCGATCTAAAGCGGGGCGGATACTTTCAGTATCAAAGAACTAGGAGTATGCCACAAAATAGGGAGAAACCAAATTTTTAGGGTTTACTGAACAGTGAACTGAAAATCGATGTCAAGATAAGAAGAGAGACTGAGCATGGCAAAGATCCTTGTGGTCGAGGACGATCTCGTCAGCGGCGAAATGATCAAGATTCGCCTTGCGAAACAAGGCTACAGAGTGCTCATAGCCCGAACCGGAGAGGATGGAATTCGCCTCGCTCAGGAAGAAATGCCAGACTTGATCTTGATGGATATGCTTCTTCCAGGTATACACGGACTCGATGCCACAATTCAATTGAAGAAAAATCCACAGACAAAAAAGATTCCCATTTTTGCTCTCACCACCATGAATTCCCCTGATTTTATCAAGGCTTGTTACCAGGACGGCATCTGTGTCTTTTTGAGAAAACCATACGATTTTGCGGAATTATTGACCAATATACAGAGATTCATCCCAGATGACACAGCTACCTCGAGAAAGGTTTTGATCATTAGCGACAACCCAGATCTCATTTCAGTCATGAAGACAACTCTCAAAGAGCATGGATTCGAAGCGATATCCGCCCCTGAAGGCATGATCAGAGTCGATGATGTCGAGAAAAGGAAGCCCGATCTGATCCTTCTGGATATCGACATGCTCGAAGACTGGGGAATCACGGTGTTTAAGATCCTCAAAAAATCGGATGCAACGATGTCAATCCCCGTTGTGCTTACAGCAAATCAGCTGAGTTCTGATGAGCTTAAAGAACTGGTCGCACAATTGGGGGCTGAAGCTTACATCCCAAAATCCGCAGACCTCGAGGGAGCTATCCCTGAACTTAAAAAAATATTCGAAAAATAGCGAACATCTATAATCTCCCCCCGTTATATTTTTCCAAAATCACCCCTCAAATCACCGCAAAGGGCGATTGACCCGTACAAAGCCTGATGTATTATTGACTTAAAAATGGATAAAAAAAGCGTGTACTGTTCGTCTGTGGAAATTCCTTTTTGCCCTTGTGTCAACCGACTAAATTTCCCTGAAGAGGCGACAGGATTTGGATACTTAAGAGAAGGAGGTCTCCAGTGGCTGTCTTAGGTAATTTTGTAAAAAAAATGGATGAAAAGAATAAGGGAAATTCCCCAGAGACGGATGAACACCTCAATCCCTTAACTACGGTGAACAACATGGCTAAAATACTTTTGCTAGACTTTGAGGAAAAGGACTTCAAGTTTTTCAAAGACAACGACTTTGAGGTCGATCGGAAGGAAACAAACTGGAAATCCTCCAGCATCGAAAGCCTCCTGATTCCAGAAGATTGCCGGATGATT
>JASFEP010000193.1:0-8286 GCA_050124775.1 Candidatus Aminicenantota bacterium | reverse complement strand
CCTGATGGCGATTTTTTTCTTCACAATCGCAAACAAGACGACTGATAAAAAAAGGATAAGAAGGCTTAGGGATAGAGGGCGGTCTAGAAAAAATTTAAAACTCCCATAAGACATCATCATCGACTGATGAAAGGAACGCTCCAAATGAGCACCCAAAATAAAACCGATGACAAAACAGATTTTCGAGTAACCTAAACGAAGCATCCCGAAACCCAAAAAGCCGAAGATCAGCGTCACGCAAACATCCCAGATATTCTCTCGGAGGGCATAGGCACCTACAAAACAAAAAGTCAAAACCACAGGAACGATATAAGCGACATCGATCCTGGTTATTCTTGCCAAGGAATGGGCCGTCAGCAATCCAACAGAACTGGCGAGGAGACTCGAGACAACAAGCCCCAAGACCAATGCCAGAACGATATCGAGATGATCCTTGACGAGCAACGGGCCGGGAGTAAGCCCGTGGAGAACGAGCGCACCTAATAGAACGGCCATCTGGACACTTCCCGGAATGCCCAACCCGAGCGTGGGCAAAAGAGCGCCACCGTCCTTTGCATTGTTCGCAGATTCCGTAGCTACGACTCCTTCGGAATTTCCGGTACCGAAACTCTCTGGACGTTTAGACCGTCTCTTTGCCTCGATATAAGCGATAAAATTGGCGGCCGCCCCGCCTATCCCTGGAATGATGCCGATCACTGTTCCGATAAACGAGCTGCGCAAAAGATTATTTCTCTGACGAAAAACCTCTTTGACCCCCTCCAATGGCCGACCTGTGATCGGGGTTTCTTCGTGAGCGATAGTCCCGCCATACAACGCATACTTGATGAGCTCACTGACTGCAAAAATCCCCACGATCACAGGGACGAGCGAAAATCCATCCCAAAGATATTCGCTACCAAGTGTGAAGCGCAGATCTCCAAACACCTCACTGTAGCCTACGAGTGAAAACAGGATGCCCATCCCACCGGCGATAAGGCCTTTCAAGAAGCTTCCCTTCGAAGCCAGAGCAACGGTGGCGAGGCCGAACATAAACAGGATAAATAACTCAGGAGGGCCAAAAAGAAGGATGACCGATCGCACAGCGGGCAGGACTAAGATCAAAACAAGCACCCCAAACAATGCACCCAATCCCGAAGCTGTTGCAGCGATCTCGAGCGCCTTCCTTGCCTCTCCCTTTTGAGCCATGGGGTGGCCATCGAGACAGGTTGCGGCGTTTACTGCAGAGCCCGGCGTATTCAGTAGGATTGCCGAGATGGATCCACCGAAAGGAACGGATCCCATTATTGCCGCAAGAAAAAACATTGCCACCATGGGATCCATGCCGTAAGTCAGAGGGAGAAGAATCGCGAGAGCGGCCGCTCCACCCAATCCGGGCAACACACCAAAGATCAAACCCGTTATAGTCCCCAAAATGATATAAGTGAGAGTGACAGGATCACCTAAGTAGGCAAGTGCATCTGTGAATGCCTCAAACATATTATCTGTCAGAATTTGAAAGTCACCAATCTTTAAAAAGATCCCTGTACTTATCCACAAGCTTAAGAGTTTCTTTTATGCTGACCTTCGTTTCTTCACTATTTCGCACATAGAGAGGATTCCGCGTCCTCTCCGACCATTTCTTGAGTTCGGGATCATTGAGCGTTTTCAATAATGCGCTCTCGAGAATATGAACGATTTCATCGGGTAGACCTGGCGGTCCTGCTATGGCACGGTCATTGCTGAAATCCTCAAGCTCCCCAAAAGGCGTCCCTTTGAGTGTAGGAGCCTCTGGCACCAAGTCCCAAGAGTCTCTTGAAAAGATCAAAAGCGGTCGGATCTCTCCCGATCGGAAGTATGGGATCAGAGGGCTTGTGAATCCGATGGTGAACGCATCCACATCTTTTCGGAGCAAAGCCGTGATGTATTCGGTCGTTCCCAGATAACCGGAAACCATATGGATACGTACTCCCCATAATCCTTCTATCAATTTCGCCCACAGCCAGGTTCCAGAGCCACGCCCGCTCGTTGCAAATTTAACATTTTCTGCATGCTGCAAATCTTCGATCGTTTTGAAGTCAGAATCCGCCCTTACAAAAATTCCCGGTACGCCGCGGACGCAGGTCACAATATACGTGTACTTCTCGACATCGAAGTCTGGAGATGTTTTCACGACATCACTGGTCATCAAACCGATAGGATTCAGAATGCCGATGGTATAGCCATCCGGTTTGGAACGGTAGAGAAGCGCAGAACCTCTTCGGCCACCGGCCCCCGGCATGTTTCTAATCACAATACTCACTTTGTTCGGCAGATACTCCGGCAGAATCTTCGCGATCGCTCTGGAGTACACATCATATCCGCCTCCCGGTCCATAAGGGATGATCCATTCTATTTGTTTGCCTGGATAACCGTGGATTTCAGTCGCTTGGCCTCCCTCCGCAGTCGGGAGGGACAACGCGGTCCCGTGAATCATCACCATTGAAATCGGCAATAGGAAAAAAAGACGATATTTCATCCAAAGAGAGATTTTATCTTGATTGATGAATTTCCTTCCTCTCTCCATTTGAAAGTCAAAATACCACACATAAAACGACAGGGTCAATCTTAAAGGAGACGTGTAAATCATTCTGTCAACTTGAAAAATATCCTATTTGCGTCTTTAATACTATAATAAATATAATATTTATAGGACATTGAAAAAAGGGCAAAAAGCCTTTGTAAACTAGTCGGCAAAAAAATCCTCGAGGACGATCCAGCAGCATATATCGAACTCCTTTTAAAACCCAAGTTTGTGTGCCTCGATTGCAGACGTGTCTCCAACAGTAAAAAAATCCTGTGTGAACCGGGAAATATGAAAAAGCTGCTCTAATTTCCATTTTAAGTATTAAAACTTCAGGAATAGTGTTAATATGGAAGTGGAGTGTAGGTCAATGAAAAATCGGTATAAATATGTCCTGATCGCGACCGTTTTGTTATCAATCTCTTTGGGATTAACGAGCTGCAACCAAGATGATATTTCTGGAATAGAGTTCACCGACTTTTCGGTTGAGGTCATATACGAACGGGTTGGAGAATATATCTCCGACGAAGATAATGACAGCACGGTGGGTTTTTCCATCGACGATGCGGAAGGCCGGATCTATTGGAATGGTGTTCGAGTGTCCGGAATGGAACAGCTTTCCGAGACCAGGTTCAAAATCGTGATAGACACCCCCTTGCCGAAAACCTACGCTCTATATATCGGTGTCCTCGATCCGGGAAAACTGAGCATTCTTCCAGAAGGAGCCACAGTGGGAGAAAGAATTTATATCAATGGCATGGAAATCACACGAATCGGAGATCACCCCTTCAACATCACCGGCACTGTCGGGTATTTTCTCGTCAGAGAAGACGGCGGGATCGCACCGTAATCACACGCCTCTGAGAGCTTTCCGACTATTCACTTTGCTCCGAATTTTGTACAATAGCCATCCTTTACACGAAACAGTTGCAAGCATTTTGTCGTATATAGTAATAAACTACAGGAGGAACTTTATGTCACGGATTTCTAGCTCTTTCATCATTTCCTTATTCTTTTTAGGATTAACCCTTTCAGCAGGAGCTAACAATACGCCCTTGCTCATGCAGCAACCAACCCTTAACGATACCCACATCGTTTTTGTTTTTGCCGGGGACCTCTGGCGTGTATCCCGTGAGGGTGGAGCTGCTCAGAGGCTTACGACCGGAAAAGGATCGGAATCTAATCCGATCTTTTCGCCAGATGGAAAAACCATAGGATTCACAGGGGAATATGACGGCAACATTGACATCTATACAGTCCCCGCGACAGGTGGAGTACCGCACCGCTTGACCTGGCATCCCTCTGCCGATGTTATGCTGGGTTGGACTCCGGATGGAAAAGAGATTCTCTTCACATCCGGCCGTACAGCCTTCTCCAGGTTCCGCGAGCTATTCAAGATAAAAAGATCCGGGGGCTTTCCTACGAAGTTGCCTCTGCCTATGGGATATGAAGGCAGTTATTCGCCAGATGGCAGCCACATTGCATATGTCCCTATACGAAGAGCTTTTTTCGCTTGGAAACGCTACAGGGGCGGGACAGCTACGCCCGTATGGATCGCAGACCTTGAAGATTCGAGCATCGAAAAAGTTCCACGCACCGATTCCAATGACTTCAATCCGATGTGGGTTGAAGATAATGTCTATTTCCTCTCAGACAGGGACGGTCCTGTTACCCTTTATGCTTATGATATCAAAACGGAGAAAGTGAAACGTTTATTGGAGAAGGACAGTCTGGACCTTAAATCCGCTTGTGCATGGAAGGATAACATCGTGTATGAGAAATTCGGCTCCCTCCATCTCTACGATCTTTCCACAGGCGCGTCCCGACATATTCCGATTACCATAGCCGGCGATCTACTCGAAGTCCGGGAGAGATTTGTCAATGGTGGACAAAACCTATCCTCATCGAGTCTCTCTCCCAATGCCGTTAGAGTGGCCTTCGAAGCCAGGGGCGATATTATCACGGTACCAGAAGACAAAGGGGACTATAGAAATCTTACGAACTCATCAGATGTGATGGAGCGTTATCCCGCTTGGTCGCCCGACGGGACGAGCATCGCCTATTTCTCGGATGAATCCGGGGAATACGAACTTCACATCCGGCCCCAAAAGGGATTCGAAGAAGTGGTCAAGATCAGACTGGACGATAAGCCATCGTTCTACTTTTTTCCCCGATGGTCCCCCGACAGCAAAAAAATAGCTTACACGGACTGTCATCTCAATCTCTTCTATGTTGACCTCGCGGAAAAAAAACCTGTTAAAGTAGACAAATCTCAGTTCTGGATGGGTCAGTATGTTATGGTCCCCAGCTGGTCACCCGATTCCGAGTGGCTCGCTTACACAAAAAGATTGGATAACTATTTAGGGGCAATTTTTGTCTATTCCCTGGAAAAGAAAAAAAGCGCACAGCTCACAGATGGAATGAGCGATGCGCGAAATCCAGTCTTCGATGCCAGCGGTAAATACCTTTACTTTACAGCTAGCATTGATTCTGGGGCTTCTTTACAGCCAGACATCCACAGCATGTTTCGGGAGGTTACACAGAGCATCTATCTCATTGTCCTATCAAAAACGGAACCGTCCCCCTTCGTTCCTGAGAGTGATGAGGAAAAGACAGACGAAGAGAAACGGGAAGCCGGGGACAAACCATCGGATGAAGAGAAAGATAAAGCCAAGAGCGCAGAGAAACTGGATATGGAAAAATCTCCCAAAGGTAAAAAACAAAAAAAAGAGGTCGAAGTACGGATCGACCTGGATGGAATTCTTCAACGCGTCCTGGCAGTGCCCATGCCGGTACGTAACTATGTCGATCTTCAGACAGGGAGCGATGGAGTGTTGTTGGCTGTCGAATCTGCGCCTCCCATGGCCGGTGCGTTCTTTTCTGAGAGCAACAATGTTCATCGTTTTGATCTAAAGGAACGACGGGCCGATGTGATCCTTAGAGGAGTCAGGGCTTTTGTGATGGCTTTTAACGGTAAAAAGTACCTTTACAGCAAGAACAGACATTGGTATATCGGCAATCTTCGCCCCATGCCGCCAGAGGATGTTCCCTCCAGACCTTCAGGTGCATCGCAAGGGCCGGGGGCTGCCGATAAGACATTAAAGACAGAGAACATCGAGATAAAGGTGAATCCCCGACAGGAATGGCGACAGATGTACAACGAGGCCTGGCGTATCCAGAGGGACTTTTTCTACGATCCCAACCTCCATGGTTTGGACATCGAAGCGGCCATCAAAAAATATACTCCCTATGTGGATTCGGTAGCTTCAAGACAGGACCTGAACTATCTCTTCGCCGATATGATGGGCGAGGTTACAGTCGGGCACCTGAGTGTCTTCGGCGGTGACCAACCTCGAGCCGACCGCATCTCCACCGGTTTGTTGGGTGCGGATTACACGATCGAGAACGGCCGATACCGTTTCATGCGGATCTACGACGGGGAAAACTGGAATCCTCAACTCCAAGCTCCGCTGACACAGCCAGGAGTAATGGTTAAAGAGGGCGAATATCTGCTGGCCGTGGATGGTCAAGAACTCAGCAGCAAAGACAATATCTATAAGTTTTTCGAAGGAAAAGCGGAAAAACAGGTCGTCCTCACAGTGGGATCCGATCCGAAACTCGAAAAAACAAGGGATGTAACAGTTGTCCCGATTAGTAGCGAAGGGAGGCTCAGGAATTTTGCCTGGATCGAAGGTAACCGGCGCTATGTGGACGAAGTGACCAACGGCAAGGTGGCTTACGTGTACATGCCCGATACATATTTTGGGGGATACACTTACTTCAACCGCTATTTTTATGCGCAGGTCGGCCGGGAGGCGGTCATCGTCGATGAGAGATTTAACGCCGGCGGAGCGCTTGCTACAGATATCATCGAGCGACTCCAGCGAAAAATGATGAGTCTTGTCGCGACTCGAGATGGTGTCGATGAGGTTCAACCTCAGGGTGCCATTTTCGGGCCGAAAGTTATGCTTATCAACGAATTCGCGGGATCCGGCGGCGACGCCATGCCGTGGTATTTTAAACGCGCGAAAGTGGGCCCCCTCGTGGGCAAACGCACATGGGGAGGCCTGGTGGGCCGAGCCGGAGCTCCGCGCCTTATGGATGGCGGAATGGTTACAGCCCCCAGTTCAGCAGTTTGGAGTCCTGATGGTCATTGGATCGCCGAGAACATCGGTGTTTTTCCCGATGTGGAGGTGGAACTCGATCCCGAGATCGTTCGTAAGGGAAAGGACCCGCAACTCGAAAAAGCGATCGCTATCGTGACAGAAGAGCTAGCCAAACATCCGGTTCCGAAACCCAAACGTCCGGCTTATCCCAACTATCACAAGAAAAAATAACACAAGACAAAAAAACTACAGTGTCGATCAGCTTATTCGGGAGTTAGACTCTGTAATAAGGCTGGTTCTATTTCCAGTCGATCTTCTCTACGACAAACTGTTTATAGCCGCTCGGTTTCTCTCGCAGGCAATACAGGCGCTGGGATTTGATGAATGCGGCTATCGGCGTATTGCTCTGGAGGATATTCCAACTGACTCGCCCGAAGAAAGCTCCCTCGGCGTTGAATACATCCACCATGTTCTCACCGGGATTCACCCCAGGTTCATAGGTCACCACAAAAAGCCTGCCTTGGTCATCAGAAAAAAGAGACCGACAGGGGGGATAATTTTCCGGAAAGTATGTATACTGTCTCTGGAACTCATTGAGCCTCTCGAGTGCGCGTTTTTTTTCGTCTTCCGAGACTTTCACTGGTGTGTATCCTTTCCTTATTTTTCGGACTAGATTTCCCTCAAGGTCATGGACATGGACTTCATAGCCTCTGCCTTCATTCATTGTGTAGACCCTGTCATTGGATGTGGCAAAGCCGAAGCCGGGCTGGGTGCCCCGCATCCGCTTTGTTACACGAAAGTTCTCGAGCCTGAAGCTCTCCAGCGCTTTGATGACCTCCAGCTTCTCATCGCAAAGATTGAGAGGATACTCAAGATAATCCTGTCCTTCATCGGGCATGACCATGCCGAATGTTAAAAATTTTCCGTTATCCAGCGGATGTGTGATCGCAACCACAGACCTGAGCGATTTCTCTCTCAGAAAGTTCCCTACTGTATTGAAATAGGCCAGCTTCGTGTTCCCGGAATCTGCCACAAAGACCTCATCATCGGACGTGACCCAAATATGAAGCGGCCGGCTGAGCTCACCAGGGCCACTGCCGTGCTGGCCAAAAGCTTTCAAGAATTCCCCATCAGGAGTGAATTTGAAAATGTGGTCTGTTTGAGTTCGCATGACCACTAGATAGATATTCCCGGCCGAATCCACCCCAAAGACATCGATGTCAAAAAGACCGGCATCATTGACAGCCGGATCCTCCAGGTCGATCACACATTCTTTGTCCAGGACCGCTTCTGTTTTTTCCCCGGGCAAAGTGTAAGGCACAAGGTGATTGACAACAACTTCTACGCCGTCCTCGATAATCTTTTCCACCTTAGGCTCTTTTGGGCTACAGCCGAAAGTCAGCAATAAAAACAAAGCGAGAATCAGAAGTTTTTTCATATGCCACCTCTGTGTAATCATACTTCGTTTCTTTTTCGAAACAAAGAAAAACTTCCCAGTTTGACTTTGGGAATAGCATCGTCTATATTGCAGGAAATGCCAAAAACCCCACCTCTAGCGAATATCATTGTTTTATGTGCTCTTCAAGCGCACTGTACGCATAAGATCTCAATTCGCTTCAAAGGAGAAAAGAGATGACCAAC
>JASFEP010000192.1:0-8362 GCA_050124775.1 Candidatus Aminicenantota bacterium | reverse complement strand
CTCAAGTCAAATAGAAATATCAAGAAAGTGGTACCCCTGGCCGGACTCGAACCGGCGACACACGGATTAGGAATCCGTTGCTCTATCCGTACTGAGCTACAGGGGTACTCCAATCATCTCGATCGATTGTTCCGTCTGTCCATTCTATCCAGATGTTTTTCACGAAAGAGCGAGTAACAGTTTAGCAGAATTGGAGCGAATATTTCAATTCCTATCAGGTCAACCGCTTCACGAGGTTTTTCAAGCGGGCGAGGATGGAATTCTTGTTGGAGATTTCTTCGATGTCGGTTGCGGAGAGCTCTTTGATCTTTTTCAAAAGCTCTTGGTTTTCTTTATTCCGTTGACTCGCCAGATCGGCAATAACTTCACCCATGTCCGGATTGCGTTCGAGAAGACGGGCAAAGTTTTCCTGGTTTATTTCCAGCAGTTCGGCATTCTCTACAACGACACAGGTCGCTGTTCGCGGCATTCCAGTGAACAGCGACATCTCACCGAAGATTCCGCCCTGCTCCACCTTAAATTCAGATCGATATTCTTTGCTTTCCCCTTGTTCGCTTTCCTCTTTGTAGACGATCTCTCCCCTGATCAGCCCTCTAGCCACAACATAACAGCTTGTGCCTTTTTCGCCCTGCTTGAAAACAGTCTCCCCTTCCGCAAATCGATGTCTATGGATCGATGAGGCCAGCACTCCGAATTCTTTCTCCGACACGATGAGTTGACCTTTTTTATCCCCATCCTGGTACCTCAGAAAATCGGATCTGACGAGGTCGCGAGCCGTCCTTTCCATCTCTCTGTCATCAGATACAGCCCTTTCCGTCCTGTCGACTGATCTCATCACATCAGAGAGCTTATCGCTCAGTGGAAGCGGAATTTCGATGTTGCGCCTTTTGAATTTGTACCATATATTTCGACCGACAGCAGCCATGATCGGAAATTTACGGCGGAAATCCGTGATCCAAAATTTGATCGCATAATCGATGCCGAAATCCCCATAGCCCAAAAGATGCGGTTCAGGTTCGGGTTCGGACAGAACATCGGGAACATCTGCGGCCGCCTCCTTGAGCGCAGCGAAAACTTCCGAAGGAGGTGCTTCATAACTGGCTTTGACGGGAATAACAAGAGCTGTCTTTTTATTGGGATAAGAAAAATTGGTGATCTTCTCGGATGCCACGATGTTATTGGGGATAACGATAATATTCGAGAACCTGTCGAAGATGCGAGTCTCTCTCCAATTGGTGTTGATCACGATCCCTTCACTCTCGGCCACTGAGATCCAATCTCCCTTTCCGAAGGACTTCGTGAGATGGAGAGACATACCAGAAAGGATATTGCTGAGCACATCCTGAAATGCCAGTCCCAGGATCATGGTGAGCAGTGCGGACGTAGCCAGGACGGGAGTGATATTGAATCCGAAGATGCCGCGCATGATGATAAAAAATACGATCAGATAAATGACGGCCAGCATCAGATTGTGGAGCACATCGGGAAGGGGGATGGGTTGTCCGCGCTTCACAAACCAGGTGCGGAACATGGCATCGATGAACCTGATCAGGAAAAATACGGCAAAAAACGCAAGAGCCGCATCAAAAAATGGAGATATCTGCTGGCTGGGGAACAAAATGCTCTGAACAAAAGGAAGCTTCAAGCACAGCGTCACCACAATCAATACTGATGGCAGATTCAATCGTGAAAGAAAGATCGCCGTTGGTTTCCGACCGGAGATGGAGAGTTTGGTCAAAATAATTCTTAGCAGGAAATAGAGAACACAGACCAGAACAAAGGCCAAAAAAAGAAAAAGAATTTCCAGGTACAGGGATGACGACTGGGTGCTTGCGGTATCCATTATTCCTCCTCGTTACATTTAAGAGGATTCGCTGGCTCCTGAAGTCTTTGGAAACCTCTCCCGGGCCTTGGCCACGATCTCGTCGATCTGTTTGTCGGAGTAATCCGGGTTGAAATGATGGAGATGGAGATGTTTTACCTTCGCCTCTACGGCCAACTTCGTTCCCTCCAGCCAGGTGCTGTGCCCCCATCCCACTTTTCCGCTTT
The DNA here is from genome assembly GCA_050124775.1 of Candidatus Aminicenantota bacterium. Taxonomy (GTDB): domain Bacteria; phylum Acidobacteriota; class Aminicenantia; order Aminicenantales; family Aminicenantaceae; genus WTAW01. The sequence continues at coordinate 6,313 of JASFEP010000192.1, read as the reverse complement.
CATATTCATCCAGACTGTAGGTAGCGTCATAGATAAAATCATCGGCTCCCTCAGCGAATTGGGCGAGTCTCTCATCGATCCCTCGGACAGGATGCTCGGTATCGGTGGCAAACACCACAGATCTGTCATCTGTTTCGAGTCTATAAGCCACACTTCCCTGCGGATGGTGAAGAGGACACATGGAGATATGGACGTTTTTGAGAGAGAAATCTCCCTGGACCTGATGATAGATCTTCAAGGATGGGGTCCCCCAAAAATCAACCGGGAAATACCTTCCCGCCATGAGACCACTCAAGTACCGTTCCGTTTCTTCGGGGCTTTGTGGGGTGTAAATCGTTAGACTCGCATCAGGTAGATACAGGGGAGAAAAAAACGGCAGCCCCTGGATATGATCGAGGTGGAAATGTGTAAGAAGGATAGTCACGCGCAGAGGGTTACCGCCGTTTTTTCGGACGATCTCATCCCCGAGTTTTTTTATCCCTGTTCCTGCGTCGATGATGATCGGGGTGTTATCCTCCGTATAAACGGCCGAACAGATCGTGTTCCCTCCGTATTTGACCCTGTCTTTTCCGGCGATGGGCATCGTTCCTCGAACGCCCCAAAATTCAAGTTTCATCAGCGTCTTTCAATCGACGGTCAGATCTGGAATCTGAGCCGACATTAAAAATTATTCATTCGGGGACGGGCACCTTTTTCCTTCCGGAAAAACGACCCAGTCCTTTTTTACTGAATCGGGGACAGGCACCTTTTTCCTTCCGCAAAAAAACGAGCCAGTCCCCTTTTTATCACCTTATTCACTTTTTCGTTAGGTCGAAAACGCCGGTCCAATCCGCTTTCGGCGGATTGTCTTTCAGACGCTTTGTCCTTTCGGCATACATCCCGGATACTGTATCATCTTCATTTCTTTGAAACAAGTGCAACGCTTCATCCCATTTTTGCTCTCTGTAAAGTTTTAGCGCCTCATGAAAGGATTTTATTCGTTTGAGCTCGTGCTCCGAGACTTGTCCTTTCTTACCGATGAGCTCATACACTCGTACGGGTTTTTCTTTGCCTACAACGCGGATAATATCGACTTCTCTTGCAATCACGCTTTCTTTTGCCAGGTCATAAGTATTCTCGCCGATCAAGGTCGATACACGATACTGTTTACCCGCTCCCTCCAATCGGGATGCCAAGTTGATGGTATCGCCCATGGCTGTATAATCGAAACGTTTCTGCGAACCCATGTTACCCACCACAGCGGGGCCGGAGTTGATCCCGATTCTCATCTTGAGGGAATGTCCGAACCGACCTTGAAATTCCGGGCTCAACTCCTGCAGGCGCTTTTGACACCTGATTGCCGCAAGACAAGCCCTCGTTGCATGATCGTCATAGTCAAGAGGGGCATTCCAGAAAGCGATGATGGCGTCTCCCTCGTATTTATCCAGAGTCCCTCCCAGATCGAGGATGACCTCTGTCATCTCGGAAAGATAAGCATTCAAAAGCTGGACGAGATCTTCCGGCGATAAGGCTTCCGAAATAGAAGTGAATCCTGCCACATCCGAGAAAAAGGAAGTGACCTCCCGTCGCTCTCCGCCCAATCGCAGAAGCGAAGGATCTGCGATGATTCTCTCGATAACGTCGGGACTGAGATAGTGGCGGAAGATATTTTTGAGAAATCTCCGCTCTCTACCCTCGAACCCATAGTTCAGGATATTCGCAGCCACAAAACTCAAAAGGACGGCGAACTCCGGGCCGACGAGTTCGAGCCAATAGCCATTCACAAAAAAAATCACCGACAGCGCTGCAGGAAAGGCAAAAAAGAGGATAGCGACCGCAACGATCTTCCATACCTTCGTGATAAAGGTCGTGACAATCCCACAAAGCAGGCTTAAAAAAGCGATCCAGAGGAATACAACACACGGCGATGGAAGCCGGATGAAATCACTCTTCAGAAGATTATCGATCACAGTTGCCTGGATCTCAGCCCCTGGACACACGGCGCTGAAGGGAGTGGGGCGAAGATCGAGCAGGCCGGGAGCGCTTGCACCCACGATGATGATCTTATCCTTAAAGGCTTCGGGCGCAATCTGTGGCTCGCTCCCCTCCTCCATCCGGGCGAAGGAGTTTATGATCGCAACCAAAGAAAAGCTTTCATAAGTGCCGGTGGGTCCATAATAGCGGATGATCATCCGGCCCGACCGGTCAACAGGAATATCGGCAACATCTGTTTTTAAACCAATTTCGTTAACGAGAGCCAGCGGCAATGCAGGAAGCACGAGGCCGTCCAATCCGAAGACCAAAGGTATGCGCCTGTAGATGCTGTCGCGATCCGATGGGAATCCCGAGTTTCCGGCACCGATTGCACTGCGGAGAAGAACATCCAGGGGAAGCGAGGCCGACTTCATAGGGTGCAGATACGAGGGTGGGACCTTGTCCGAATCCAGGGAGAACCGTTCGAGCGACGCCGATAGGTCTTCGGCCGTACCTGTCTCATGCCGGCTCAGAAAAAAGGGGAGAAAAACATTCCCGGATTTTTTCATGGCGTCGGCCATATTTTGATCATCCTCAATACCGTAGACAGATCCTTCGGAAAAGACAAAATCAAAAACTAAGGCTTTGGCTTGTGCACGCATACAGTATTGGATGAGCGCGGAATACAACTGGCGAGGCCACGGCCAGGAAAGCCCCTGCTCCTGTTCATAGACATCGAGGCTCTGCTGATCGAGGAGGAAAATCACGATGTCCTCGCTGGCAAGGGAGGGATCGGAAAAGAGCCGCATCCTCAGATCCCAGGATTGCCATTCGAGCGGCTGAAATACTTGTGTTCTATACAAGAGAAAAACCAAACTCCATACAATGCCGCCGATGACCAAGCCGCGGACCAGTTTCTTCTTCATTTCAGCTATCGACTTTTTCGCTCGTTGCGTGCTTTAGATACCTCCCTTAAAATTCACATTTCCATACGTTTCATTTCATGGACTGGACAGCTTTTCTGAAGCGGGATGTGCGAACGTCTCGGGCCTCTGGGACCGATTTCATTCCCCGGATCTGGGTTTGCACACGGCCTATCCTGTCTTTAGCGGATGGGTGAGTTTTGAACCAGCCTCCATCCGATTGGCCTGTGCTATCGCCCACCATCGTTTGGAGAAAATCGACGAGCCCGTTGGGATCGTACCCCGTATCTGCCGAGACTTTGACTCCCAGTTTGTCCGCTTCATACTCGTACTTCCGGTCGTAGCCCCGTTCGACGAGGTCTTCCACAATATCGGCCAGCACATCCTCGAAAATCGCGGTCAACTGAGCCAACTCCTGGGGGCCGTATCTTTGGGTCACCTCCTGTCCGATGAGGGCAAAAGCATCCAGCAGCCTCGACTTTTTAATCGACTGCAATCCATGTTTGGCGGCCACATGCCCCACTTCATGGGCCAGAATGGCGGCGATCGTTTCTTCGTCCCGGCATCTCTCGAGAAGTCCCTTCGTGATGAAGATAAATCCTCCCGGCGCCGCAAGAGCATTCACTTCATTCGTATCGAGTATAAGAAAATGGTAACCCGCATAGATCTCCGGCCGGTCGCTGTGAACGACAACAGCCTGTCCCACCGTGTTGATGTACTGCGTCAATTTGGGATCGTTATAGACAGAATACTTTGAAAGGATGAGCGCCGACACCGCCCTGCCGATATAATACTCTTCCTCTTCCGTGATATCTCGAAAACTGTCCCTCAGAGTTTTCCCCACCTTGACGGCGGTCTCGGCATCGCTCACTGAAATGGGAGAGATGGCATCGATCTGCTGCTCGAGGGTTGCACAGCTCATAAGCAGAAATATAAGAAGGGCGCAGGCTCCGATTCGTATTTTTTGTGAGTTTCTCATGGCCGGCCTCCGTATATCCCCAGCATTCCCTCTTTGAGAAACTTGAGAAGCTGGTCTCTCGAGATTTTGACCTTCAGCATTCTGTCCACTGCGGCAAAATTGGCGTCGCTGTTTTTGGCTTTATAGCTCTCCTCCACCTGCTTGTTGAAGCCCTTTCCTGCAAGGGCGATCTCATCCGCCGTGGCTTTTGCCGTAAGAGACCTGTCTGTGGCCGTAAGATTGAATGTCCCTGATTGGACTGCACTGGAATGCAACCAACCCACGGCCCCTTTTGCGGTTCTCACCTGGTACCAACCATCTGCCGCGCCTATTTTCTCGACGACCTCACCGGCCTTAAGCATTGCGATCGTAGACGCATAGAACTTGGGTTCTTTCCGCAAATGTGTGGACTGCACCTTGATCATCAGAGTTTCCGCGACCAACACGGTCACCAAGATGATGAACCCGCATACCAGCAGTGTGTTCATTCGGAAAGTTGTTCGCATCGACACCTCCTCATTTTTGAAAAGTAGGGACTCTTTCCCGAAGGATCCCTTCTAGGAATAGGCCTTACATCGCTCAGCTCAATGTTCTGATCCTGCATGAGATTGACTTCAATTGGGGACAGGAAGCCTTCTCCTTCTGGAAAAATGAGCCAGTTTGCGTTTTTCGGCCCAGCCGTGCCACGGACCCTTCTCGGATTTATCCTTCATTTTGCGTTTCATTTTTTGGTTTGTTCGATGAATCACGTTCGATCGCCATAAGCTTTTGCTTGAGAAAGCAGTTTCGTTTTATGGGTTTATCGTTTTTTATGGCAATATAAAGTGCTTTGTATGAGCCCACAATACAGCTCAGACGTTTGGCCCGTGTCAAAGCCGTGTAGAAAAGATTCCGCTGGAGCATGATGTAGTGTTGCGTCAACAAAGGGATCACGACGGCTTGGTATTCACTACCCTGGGATTTGTGGACCGAAATGGCGTAGGCGTGAGTGATCTCATTCAGCTCCTCTCTCTGATAGAATATGACTCTTCCATCAAAATCCACAGCCACACGATAGGCACGCCCGTCGATTTCGACAACCGTACCGATATCTCCGTTAAAAACCTCTTTATCGTAGTTGTTCCGGATCTGCATCATCTTATCCTTGATCCGGATCTCCCGGTTGCCGGTCTTCAACCCTTCGGGATTGGGATTCAACGTCTTTTGGAGTGCGATGTTGAGGTTGTCCACTCCGACAACGCCCCTGTACATCGGACTGATCACCTGGATTTGCGGTGACAGTGGATCCAGTCCGAGCTTTTTGGGAATGTTATCCGAGCACAAGTTTATGATCATGTTGAAAGCCTTGTGTTCGTCTTCCTGAACGATAAAATAAAAATCCGAGTCTTTGTCTCCCTTTTCAGGATAGATCAGCTTTTTTCCCTGGTTGATACGGTGCGCGTTGGACACGATGAGGCTGTCTTTCTCTTGCCTGAAGATCTGGTTCAATCGTACGACATCGACCGATCCGGAATCGATGATGTCCCTGAGAAGATTCCCCGGCCCCACCGAGGGAAGCTGGTCCTTATCGCCCACAAGGATCAGACGCATCGCAGGAGGAACAGCCTTGAGCAAAGAGTGCATTAGCGGAAGGTCGACCATGGAGAATTCATCGATGATCAGAGAATCACCCCTCAAAGGGGAACTCTCATTTTTTCGAAAATGGCCGGCTTTGGGCGTATACTCGAGCGTGCGGTGTATGGTTTTCGCTTCTTTGTGTGTGGCCTCGGACAGCCTCTTGGCCGCCCTTCCCGTTGGAGCCGCGAGCAAAACCGTCCGTCCCCAATGGCGGAAAATATCCACGACCGCTTTGATGATCGTGGTCTTTCCCGTCCCAGGCCCTCCGGTGATCACCAAAATCTTTTTATAGAAACTCTCCCGGATAGCGAGCCTCTGAGCGTCTGAAAAGGTGATCCCCATCTCCTTTTCCACATCCTTTATGGTTTTGTCCACATCGAATTTCGGAGTCATGAAGGGAAAATGCACCAGTTTATGAATAGCCAGAGTTACCTCATCCTGAGCCTTGTGGAAAAAAGGAAGATAGAGAGCTCTGCCAGGATCGATGTTCTCGGCTACGATCAAGTTCTGCTCTTCGAGAGATGCGATCGCATCTTCGATCTGTCGGGAATCGACCTCGAGTTCGTTTTTGACCGCCTTGACGACATCCTTTTGGTAAGAGAAGACATGCCCCTGCTCTGTGTCCTTCTCGAGAAGATAGGAGATATATGCTTTGATCCTTTCGGGGGAAGTGGGGCTCATGCCCAGCTTCAGCGCGATCTGGTCGGCGGTTTTGAATCCGACACCCCAGATATCGTGACATGCCTGGTAGGGATTGGTTTTTAACACATGGAAAGATTTATCTCCGTACTGCTTGTAAATTTTTGTGGCGAGGCTCGTGGTGATGTTGTGATCCTGGAGAAATATGATAAGTTCGCGGATG
>JASFEP010000191.1:0-8398 GCA_050124775.1 Candidatus Aminicenantota bacterium | reverse complement strand
GCCTGCCGAGCTTTGGCTTCCATGCGTTTCTGGTCCTTGGTTTTCCGACCGATAGGGTGTGATTTTTTTTCTCTCCCAGTTTCCTTGGATTCGTCAGGCTCTCCCGTTCTTTTCGCCAAATAGTCCGAATAATTTCCGACATATTCGCTGAGACATCCCCCTTTCAGCTCGATGATCCGCCCAACGATCTTATCCAGAAAATAACGATCATGGGAGATCAGCAGGAGGGTTCCTTCATAAAGTATCAAAGCCTGCTCCAATGCTTCCACTGAAACCAGATCGAGGTGATTGGTCGGCTCATCCATCACGAGGAAATTGACAGGGGAAAGAAGGATCTTGGCCAGCGACACTCTGGCCTTTTCACCTCCCGAGAGAACCTTTATCGTCTTGAACACATCATCACCGGTGAACTGGAAGGCGCCGAGGACATCCCTGATGCGAGGGATATGGCTCTCTATTGCGCTCGAAAAGACCTCGTCGTATACGCGGGCCTCCGGATTCAGCATATCCAGTTGATGCTGAGCATAATAGCCCACAGATGTTCTCTTTCCAAGAACGATGTTTCCTTTTTGGGGGGAAAGATCGTTCACGATTAGGCGGGTTAGAGTTGTCTTACCGGCACCGTTTGCGCCCACGAGAGCCACCCGCTCCTTCCTCGATATCGTTAAACTGACATCTTCGAGAATCCAGGAGTTTCCGTAGCGAAAAGACATATCTTCGATGCGCAGGACCTCTTTGTAGCTTTGGACCTCAACATTTAACTGAAAATTTATCCGGCGGGGGGGCGGCGGTAGCTCAACAATCTCCAACTTTTCCAACTGTTTGATCCGGCTCTGCACCTGGCTGGCTTTCGTGTTTTTGGCGCGAAATCTTTCGATAAAACGCTCCTGGCGTTTTCTTTCAGCTTCCAGTGCCTCTATTTTTTTACGCTGGAGCTGGGTCCTCTTTTCTTTCTCGCGCTCAAAAAAGTGGTAATTCCCCGCATATCTCTCCAACCTTCCCAGATCCAGCTCATACACATCATGGGCGAGACGATCGATAAAAAATCGGTCATGGGACACCAGGACCACGCTTCCAGGAAATTGAAGAAGATGCTGTTCGAGCCATTCCAGGGAAGGCAGGTCCAGATGATTGGTAGGCTCGTCCAGCAAAAGCAGTTTTGGATTTCCCAAAAGAAGGCGGGCGAGATAGGCCCGCATCCTCCATCCGCCGCTCAGTTCTCGAAGCGGACGCAAAAAATCCCCATCGCCGAATCCGAGGCCTGATAGGATTGTCTTGGCTGTCGATTCGATCCTGTAACCGCCCAAGGCTTCATACTGGTGTTCCATATCTCCAAGTTTTTTGAGGAGCTTTCCTTGCTTATCCGAGGATACATCGAGAGCGCGGTGCGTCTCATCGATCTTTCTTTCGAGCTCGGATATCTTTGCGTGGCCTGCCAGCGCCGTATCCAATACAGAGTCGCCTCGCACCTCGATCTCCTCTTGGGGAAGATAACCGATGAAATAGTCCCTGGGCCTGTTTATTTTCCCTTTATCGGGCTGCAGCTCACCTATGATCAAACGGAGTAGCGTAGTCTTCCCTGCACCGTTCGGCCCGACAAGGGCCGAGCGTTTCCCCGGCTGGATCACCCAGTTGGCATCCGTTATCAGCGGTCGGCCGCCTATGCTGTAGTTCAAATCCTGGATCTGTATCATCACACACCAGACCTATCTCTTATATTCTATAATCTAGCAGATCGAATTCCCTTCCGGCAATACAATTTGAATGAATAATTCAGTAAATACTGGATTATTCACGGGCCGAGGTCGCGCAAAAGGCGAGGCAGTGGCCCCTGAAGATGGTGTGAACACCCTCGAAGGGGCTGCAACGATGGCTTTGGTGTGAGATCGGCTCGCCTGGAAGGGAAAAGATGCTGCCTATAAAAACGCGTGTGTTTTCGTAGATGAGGTGGCAGCAGATTTTATGAATAATTCAGTAAATAGTTGATTGTTGAAACATGAGAGTATAAAGTAAAAAACTGGTTGAGATTAAAAATGAAAGGAAATGATTCAATGAAGAGGATTCAGATTGCTGTTCTTTTTTTGCTGGGCATTGTTTTTGCCGTTTCTCCAATTATGGGCCAGGATACGATCACGACTCCCAAAGAGCAGTTCGGATACGACATCGGAGACGATTATTGGCTGGCGACCTACTCCCAGCTTGTGGATTATTGGAAAAAACTGGAACAGGAATCTCCTCGGATGATATTGGAAGAGATCGGCACGACTTCGGAAGGCCGCCCCATGATTATGGCTATCATCACATCGCCCGAAAACCACACAAACCTCATTCGCTACAAAGAGATCGCAAGACGGCTGGCATTGGCAGAGGGGATCGAAGACAAGGAGGCTCATGCGCTGGCCCGAGAGGGTAAAGCTGTCGTCTGGATCGATGGAGGCTTACACGCAACGGAAGTATCCGGCGCACAGCAGGAACTGGAGCTCGTGTACCAGATGGTGAGCGGAAATGATGCGGAAACTCTAAGAATCCTGGACAATGTAATCCTCCTCGCTCTCATATCAAATCCTGACGGCATGGAGAACATCGGCCACTGGTATATGCGGGAATCCGATCCAAAAAAAAGGTCGACCAGCGGTCTCCCCTACCTGTATCAGAAATACGTGGGGCACGACAACAACCGTGATTTTTACATGATGAACATGAAAGAGACAGAGACTATCAACCGAATTCTCTACCGCGAGTGGTTCCCCCAGATCGTGTACAACCACCACCAGACAGGTCCGTCAGGCGCCGTACTTTTTGCCCCGCCATTCCGAGAACCCCACAATTACAACTACGACCCGCTTCTCGTTCTGGGAATCAATGTCGTGGGCTCAGCCATGCACAGCCGTTTTATGGCCGAGGGCAAAGCCGGGTCGACGATGAGGGAAGGGGCATGGTATCAGACCTGGTGGAACGGCTGTCTTCGTTGCACGCCTTACTTCCACAACATGATCGGTATTCTCACAGAGATGATCGGCAACCCCACTCCCGTCACTATCCCGTTTATACCGGAGAAACACCTGGCGAACGGCGACTATCCCTTTCCCATAGCTCCTCAAACATGGCATTTTCGACGCTCGATCGAATACAGCATTACAGCCGATCGTGCCATCCTCGACACAGCCGCAAGGCTTAAAGAAAATTTCCTCTTCAACATCTACCGGATGGGGAAAAACTCCATAGAAAAGGGAAGCCGGGATCACTGGACTATCACTCCGCGCAGGATCGAGGCCGTTCAAGCGGTGATCGAAAAAGACGGGGCCGAACCCATGGGTAGTGGCCGAAGATCTCGGGGCTACGATCCCAAATATTTCGAAGTACTCCGGGATCCCGATGCCAGAGACCCAAGAGGGTTTATCGTGCCCTCAAACCAGCCGGATTTTCTGACAGCAACCAAATTTATCAACACACTCATAAAAGCGGGCGTCGCCGTACACCGGGCAACGGAGTCATTTCAGGTTGGGGGAAAAACCTATCCGGAAGGGTCCTATGTCGTAAAGTCGGCTCAAGCCTTCCGCCCTCATGTCATCGACATGTTCGAACCGCAACACTACCCGGACGACATCTCCTATCCTGGTGGTCCCCCTCGCGCACCCTATGACAGCGCGGGTTATACTCTGGCTTTCCAGATGGGGGTCAAATTCGACCGGATTCTTGAAAGCTTCGGTGGCCCTTTCGAAAAACTGGAGGAGCTGGCTGATGTGCCCAGAGGTCGAGTCAAAGGAAGCGACGTCGCAGGTTTTCTACTTGATCACAGAGTGAACGATGCGTTCACTGCCATCAACCGGCTCATAAAGAGCGGAGAGGATGTTTACTGGCTCAGAGAACGGACACAAATCAATGGAAGAACGCTTCCTGAGGGTGCGATATACATCCCGGCAAAAACTTCTCTTAGACCCAAACTCCAAGATCTGGCACAAGAGAAAGGATTGATATTCGAAGGTGTGCCGATCCAGCCCAAAGGGGAAGTCTTAAGCATGAATCCTCCGCGGATCGGCCTCTGGGATCGATACGGAGGTTCTATGCCTTCGGGATGGGTAAGCTGGTTGCTGGAGCAGTTCGAGTTCGATTTTGAGGTTATCTTCCCGCAAAGGCTCGACTCCGGAAATCTTAAAAGCAAATTCGACGTTCTCATATTTGTGGGAGGAGCCATCCCCGGAATCAGAGAAGATGAATATTCCCGTTACTTCAGCCGCTCGCAACCTGACCCAAAGACCATCCCTCCTGAATACAGGAACAAATTGGGCCGGATTACTGTGGAAAAGACGATTCCCCAGCTCCGACGTTTTCTCGAGGAGGGAGGGACTATCCTCACCATCGGAAGCTCGGCAAGCCTGGGCTATCATCTGGGCCTTCCCATAAGCGATGCACTGATCGAGATGACAGCAGACGGAAAAGAAAGACCGTTGCCCATGGAAAAGCACTTCGTTCCGGGTTCTGTTCTCCAGGTAAAGGTCGACACATCGAATCCGCTGGCCTATGGTCTACCGGAAGAATTGAATGTTTACTTTAACAGGAGTCCTGTCTTCGAACTTGAAGCCGAATCGATATTTCTAGAAGTGAAACCCGTAGCCTGGTTCGACACAGAAAAACCGCTACGCAGCGGATGGGCATGGGGACAGCATTACCTTAAGGGAGGAATCGCTGTCGTCGAAGCCAGTGTGGGAAAAGGGAAGCTGTTTCTATTCGGCCCGGAGATTACATTCCGCGCCCAACCTCACGGCTCGTTCAAGTTTTTGTTCAACGGAATCTACCTCAGCACTGCTACATCCACAACCCTTTGATAAGGGTGCTGCTCCCTTTTCTCAGGTGCAACCAAAGAGGAGTGTACCTATTTATCCAAATAAATATAGACTGGCCGTAGATGAAGGCATCGATTGCATGTTTCCGGTTATAAAACAAAGGTGCAAAGACAACATTTCAGCATTTTTTCGAAGAGGATCCATTGATCATGAAAAGACTCTTTGGGACTAGGGGAAGACAAGCTTTTTCAAAGCGATAAGGTCTCTTTGGAGACGCTCTTCGCAGATCGCCGGCCATTCCTCCCTTTCGACAATGGCCAGTCCTTCTCTCTCCATCCTGTCTTTAGTGAGATCTGCCAGGTCAAGAAGTTTCCTGAACTCGCTGTCAGAAAGATCTGGAAATTCCGCTCGAAATTTCGGGTCGGACACAGGCAGGAGAAAGCTCCCCCCATGGTCTTCGATAGAAAGGTTCGGTTCGTTGGCAAGGGAATTCAAAAGCACGATGATACGCTCAAGGTCGACCACGCCTTTTCCTATTTCCGCAGGAAAGGAGATCAAATCTCTCGATTCCAGGATCACACCTCCATCCTTGATATGTGTGCTGACGATCCACGGAAGGATCCGCTCGGTGGCTGAAACGGGATCCTCCAGCATAGTGAGAAGATTCATTGTGTCGAGGCATATCCCCAGATATTCACCGGGTTCGGTGTCACACCGCTCCAAGAAACGCGACAACTCGAAAGTCGTAAACTCAAAGTGCGTCTCAATGGCCAGGATGACATTGTGGTCTTTGAGCATTTGTCTCTGCGAGCGAAGTGCGAGCGCAGACGCCTCGAGAAATTCTTCCGTTCTGGGACTCTCCGGATTCCAGCGCATCAATCCGCCCGAACAGGACCGGACGATCCGGGTCCCCAGGTTCTCAGCTTCTTTGGCCGCTTTCCTGTTGATCTCGAAAATGTCCTTCCTCGCCCACGACTGCATATTCAACGGAATGTGCTGACCGCCTCCCCATTCCAGATAGAGGTTGTTTTCTGAAGCCAATTGGGCCAGATCTTTGAGTTTAGCGGCGTCGATTCTTTGGCTCTCCTCAGGGCTGAGCCCAGAAAATTGGACACCCTCAGCGCCGTTAGCCTTTGCCCACTCAAGGATCTGGAAAGCATCCAATTTCAGGGAGAACAATCCATAATTGTCGATACCGACTTTAAGCCTATGCATCTGTAAATGTCTTTAATGTCTTGCAATAAGTCATAGACAAGATTAAGTCGCCACTATTCACTTGTCAAGATTTCGCTGGATTATTCGAGCTGCAAATGGTGTGATATTTTGGTAAAATCCAGACCAATAACGCCCATGTCGATGTGGATCATTCTATCTGGAATAATTGCCCCGGCGATTTTCTGGTTAGGCTATCTCTATTTCAAAGACCGCGTCCAACCCGAGCCCTTCCGAACGACCGGTATCACATACATCCTGGGAATCTTAGCGGCCATCTTAACCATCCAAGTTTTCAGGGTGCTACCTCTGCTGGGAATCCCGGAAGATCCGAGTGCTCTCATGGATACAAACAGATTGAAGTTTTTATTATATTCGGTCGGTATTACAGGATTTCTTGAAGAATTCTGTAAATTTCTTCCCTTTTTTTTCGTCGTCTTGAAATTCAAGTTCTTTGATGAAGAGATCGACGGCATCATCTATTCATCGATCATCGGACTCGGCTTCGCCAGTTACGAAAATGCCCGCTACCTCATCTATATGGATGGTTTCGAGCTCTTTGGCAGAGCCTTCACTTCCCCCCTGACCCATGCCATCTTCGCCTCGATCTGGGGATACACTGTTGGCGCGGCCTGGTTCAAATCCGGGTCGATCCTCAAGGCATCATCTTTGGGATTAGGGCTGGCCGCACTCTGCCACGGTTTCTTCAATTTCCTGACGACCTCCCCCGCCCTCCGCGTGGGTGCATCCATCCTCATTTTGATCATTTGGGTGTGGCAGATCCGTCTCATCGAGCGGCTCAGGTATCGCTCGGACCAAGCCTGAAAAATTCATCTTCCAAAATCTGTCGTGGAGCGAATATATTTCTCAATCACAGCAAACTCAACAAACTCTGTATTTTTTAAATAATGTGTGTTCGTCCGATTATATTGTGCTCCTCTCAGTATATAAATGGGACCAGAGCTTTTCTCTCGCGAGGATAATCCGCAAAGTTGTTTTTGTACCACAGGTGGTGTGAACGCGCTCTAGGCAAAAGATTGGCCACGGTCCATAGAGCGAAAACCAAGCCAGGAAGAGCCCAGACTGCGATTGCCCAACCGAACCACTGGATGATCTCGCCGAAATAATTCGGACAGGAAATCCAACGAAAAAGGCCTTTCTGGGGGATCGCATATTCAGGTCCTCCAGATTTGCGTAAAATCCGGAGCCTTCCGTCTGCATGCCGGTTGAAGGCGGCGCCTAAGTAGAACATCACAACACCCACCAGAAACCGCGGGTCTGTGATCCAGTCTGCCGTGTAAGCCGTATCGGGCGAGAATGTAAAGATCCATCGTCCCTGGATATAAGTGTTCAAGATATTGAACATCACCGCAAAAAAAACGACAGTCGACGGCATCGATCGTTTTTTTGGAAGCGTGAATGGATAAAAAAATGCCCGGTACAAGTAATGGCTCTGCCACAGAACAAGAAATAAAATCGGGACGATTTCTGTCTTACGAACGCCCATGAGAAAATAGAGAAAAAAAAGCACCGAGGCAGGAGCCTCCATCCATAGCCAGCCCATTCTATTAGACATACACGATCCCCAACCAGGCCTGGAATGGCGTCCGTAAGGCGCGCTCACAAAAAACAGGAGGATAAAGACGACGGCACCGGTCCCCGCGAATACAAGAAGCAAAATATTGAAAAACTGCAATTCCCTCATGGCTCTAGTTGTAAAGGATGTCTCTAACTCTGTATGCAGAATGCATCTTAAGATTCAAAATGAATATACCGGATGGTATTGCCGCAGTGCGCGAGAAATTTTTCAAAATCTGCAAAAGTGATCCCCACAGTGGCTGTATTGACATTGGGATGGAAATTGACATGGCTCGCCTCTTTGAGATCGCTATCGATGATAACCACCACTTCCTTCTCCCTGTCGTTGATCAGACCGAAGGGGGATACGGCTCCCGGTTCCAATCCCAAGTATCGCATCATTCGCTCGGTTGAAGCGAAGCTCAGCCGATCCTCAGCGAGACGACACGTGAGAGTCTTAAGGTCTATCCTTTGTTCGCTGCGGACAATAACGAGATAGTGATTCTTCCCTTTTTTGTTGCGGAGGAAAAGATTTTTGCAGTGGGCTCCTGTAATATTCTCCCAGTGCTCTTCGGCTTCTTCAACCGTATAGACAGGCGGATGTTCGTGTTTTGTGAAGGAAATGTCTAGCTCGTCCAAGATGTCATAGACCTTTTGCTCATTCATATTTGCTTCTCCTCACTCTTACCACACGGCTCACAGAATCTATCGGTTCATAGTAAGACATTCTCAATACTCACTATCAGGATCACTCTTCCAACAGTGTATTCAATTCACCGGCTTCTTTGAGAAGCTCATCATAGAGTTTATAGACGGAGGCTTCA
>JASFEP010000190.1:0-8422 GCA_050124775.1 Candidatus Aminicenantota bacterium | reverse complement strand
CCATTCATTCGCCGGCCTCGCCGACGAATACTACACCTCGTCGGTCGCATACAACGAGTTCTATCCCCGCGGGATCGAGCCCATGGAGCCTAACATAACCGCGCTGCTCGACCCTGATAAGCTCAAGTGGAATCAGTATGTCACGCCCGGCACAGCTATCCCGACACCATGGGAAAAAGAAGAGTTCGACAGGATGGACGAGGAATACCAAAAGATCCGAAAACAGATCAACGAAAATATCGCCCAGATGAAAAGAGAGGGAGCGCCTGGGGAGGACATTCAAAAGGCAGAGCAGGAGTCCGAACAGCTCTCCAGACAGCATGCCGATAAAATGGACGCCTACCTAAAAAAAAGCGCATTCACGGGCAAGGTGGGGGCCTTTGAAGGCGCCGGGTACTCCTCCCAGGGAATGTATCGTCCGATGCTGGATTGTCTTATGTTCTCGAAGGGAGCCAAACCCTACTGCAAAGTCTGTGAACTGGCAATCGTTAGGGTTATAGAACAGTACACTCGCTAACCGGGATTATTCAAAAGGGAACTGCTTTGACTTTGCGGCTTGAATCTGGGGAGTGTGGTTTGGATTGTGAAATATCCAGATAGGGAGACAGCATGATAAAGAGAGTCCGAGCTTTTAGCATCTTGGTTATCGCTCTGTTCGCGATCAGTTATGCGGAGGGATTGGGCGACCAATCCCTTTTTACACCGGAGAAAGCCCGTTCGCGCCTAGCGAGCTCTGTGTTTGCATATATAGAATCGAACGAGGACCGGGTGATCGATGAATGGATCCATCTGACAGAGATCCCATCTCCATCGGGACACGAAGCAAAAAGGGCCGAATACATGCAGGATCAGTTCCGTAAAGCAGGTTTGGAAAATGTTCATATTGACGTCTTTGGGAATGTGATCGGATTATGGAAAGGACAGCCCGGTGAGAAGACCGTCATTCTGACGGCTCACATGGACACGGTCTTCCAGGGTGTTTGGGAGATCAAAGTGAAGAGGGAGGGCAATATCCTCAAGGCTCCTGGTATCGGCGATGACACGGCCAGTCTGATCAATCTTCTCTGGTCGGTCCGTGCATTGAAGCATGCGGGCTTTCAGCCCAAAAATACCTACTATTTTATGGCAACGACGGGAGAAGAAGTGGGATTTTTGGGGATGAAAAAATTCCTCGATGGGGCCGAGGAGTCCTTTGATATCCTTTTGGCATTGGACGGGGATCTGGGGAAGGTTCACTACGGGGCTCTGGGTTTTGGAGGAGGGCGGATCACATTCACGGGACCGGGCGCGCACACGATGCAGAGCCGGGGTGTTCCCAATCCCAATCTTGCAGTTGCCAAAGCCATCGGCCGGCTCCACAAAATTTACCTGCTGGCAGAACCCCTCGAGAAATGGACGATCCTCAATATCGGTATGATCGGTGGGGGAAAAGTTAGCAATGCGGTATCGCAGGAATCCTTTTTTTCCGTGGATCTTCGCTCTGCCGATCAAGAGGAGCTTGAAAGGGTGCAGCGAGAGATTAAGAACATCTGTCTGGATATTGCAAAAGAATTGGGCGTCGAAGTTGAAATCGACCTGAACGAAGATTCAAAAGCTTATCAGATCGCGGGTGCCCGGGAATCCTTTCTTGTTAAAACGCTTCTGGATATTCTTGGGTATCTCAATGTCTCCGGTGTCGAAGCGGACCCCTTGGGATCGACAGAGGCCAATGTGGGTATCGAAAAGGGGATACTTTCTGTCAATCTGGGGCGGACCTATGGCCGGTACAAACACAGTATGAGGGAAGAAGCGGATATCGATGGCCTATTCCTGGCTATGAAACAGATTCTCCTGCTTTTGATCTGTTTGGAATAGGAAGGCAGAGGAAACATTTTCAAAACCGTGATGAATGTCGTTCCGGCTATATCTATTTTTAGTTCGAAAGCACCCTCGGTTTCCCCAGTGGGGAGCTTCGCTCGAACTTGGACGCTTCGCGCACGCCTTCTCTCCGAAGATGGGCCTTGCCCGATCAACCCTTCTCACGGTATTCTTCACCAAACAATTGCGAATACTCAACACCGCGATGGAAATGCTTACCAGCTCAAAGCAGGGCGACGATTTTTTCGAGCCAAGCTTGATCAACTGGAGTGAAAACGTTTCGCGTTTGACTGTCCACATCCAAGACTCCCCAAGCCTGCCCTTTTTCATCGATCAGGGGAAGGACGATCTCGGCATTGGAGCGGCTGTCGCAGGCGATATGATCCGGAAATTTATGAACATCCGGGACGATGATTGGTTCTTTTTTAAGAATACAGGCCCAGCAGACCCCTTTTCCCCGCTCGAGGACCTGACAGGCTAAAGGGCCCTGGTATGGGCCAACGATTAAATCGTTGTTCGTGTGGATGTAGAAACCGGTCCAGAAGTAGTGGGGCATTTTGTGATGAAGGATCGCAGCGATGGTAGCCATCTGCGCGATCGTATTATCTGTTTTCTGGAGAAGTTCCTTCAACTGGCTAAAAATTCTCTCGTATCTTCGGGCGAGAGTTTTTGAGTCGAGCACAACACACCTCCGGTTTCTCTATCTTGCGGATCCTTCCGAATAAAAATTTAACACCGCGGCTCCTTCGAGTCAATCTTTTGAGTTGGACCAGGAACAATTCCCGGTAGTCTATCCTTCTCGTGGATTTCTCCACCTTGCGATGGAAACAATTGATGGTAAGATTCGAGTCCCGCCATCACACTTTGTAATGCCTTGAACCCTCGAAGCCGGATTGACATTCGAGAGCGCTTTATTTATTGTCAGTGCGCCTGGATTATTTACGAGCCGTGGTTGCTTCGGATGCGAGAAGCAGAGAATGAAGTTGCAATTTTTTGCCGCGAATCCTTTGCAACGAAGCAAATGCCGATTCAGCCGAATCCGATGTGATGGGAGAGGAGGTCCATAAAATGCGATGGAAGAATAAGAAACTCTGTTTATTCCTGTTTTTGATGTTTTGTGTCGCTGCGCTTTCAGCGGGGGATACGAGAGAGAATGTTTACAAACTCGGCACCGACTTGGAACGAACGGCCACTCAGTTGGCGAAAAGCAACTACGACCATTTCCGAGGATGGAATGCAGAGTTTACAGATGAAGAACAGGCCGTGCTCTTTAAATCAGAGGCGTTCCTCGCTTCCTGCCGGCTTTTTTTACGGCTGGCTGAGGAGAGGTCTGAATACCTCAAAAGCGGTTATGTGCGCACGAACTTGTATCACGCATTCGTCTATTTGAATCGCGCATTCAAGGATCTCTTAGTAGAGATGCGTAACGCGGGCGTCATGCCTTATTCTTTAAATCAATGTGAAAGGATCCTCGAACGAATGGATACCGAGTTCTCCGGATGGCCTTCTGTGGATAACCTCTCCTACCTTCATGAGAAATATGTGAAGGCGGGAGATGCATCGGTCTATAAGATCGAAAGACAGGAGCCTGGGGTTTATATCCTGAGGGCGTTTAAAAATCTGGAAAGTCTTTACCGCTACAATTACAGTTTGAACAGAGGAAATAATCCTTGGGATCATCTTGTCGAGGTCCCTTACGAAACACTCGAACGAATGGAAGAAGGACCTGTACTGGACCTCAGTTTCGAGGGGGAGCTTATCATAGAGCTCAGCACACGGCCCAACAGGCCCGTTTACCTCATCGAAAACGGGAAAAAAAGAGGTGTCACATCTCCCAGGATTCTCGAGCGCTTGGGCGGCTGGGACCGTGTCTATGAGGTTCCGGCGGAGATTATCAACTCATATCCGGATGGTGAACCCATCAAGCAGCCGTAGCCATTCTCAAGTATGTCTGTACTCTTCTAACAGCCTCAACTGGTGAATAAACAGGGGTGATAGGGGGGAGGGGTTTGAGTGCGGGCTGTTGTCAGCAAAAGGGGGGTTGATGATGGGAACCAAAAAAGGTGGGGGCTCTCTCCAGCCCGCAAAAAAGAGCCAATATCATTATAGCAAAAGAAACACCGTTGTAAAGAAAAAAATAAAAAAAAATCAAATTTTTTTGGTTTTATTGATTTTTCCTCATGAAGCGTTCCCTATTTTCTGCTCGAAGGTTCAAATATTTCTTTCCTGAGAAGGCTTTCTAAGGGATCCATGTCAGCGGAAAAGATGATTTTCTCAAGCTTGGGGAACATTTGCAGATCCGGTTTTCGTGATGAAGGATCTTCTCCCCTGTAAGCGTGGCGAACTTCAGGGGAGGATTTTTTCGAAATATATCTTGACATTACCCCTTTTTTTTTATAAAAATTTTGACAAGACCAGTAAAATTGGATCAAAGTTCTTTTTTGAAGCGGATTCCATGCTAAGCAAAGCATTAAATTTTACTTGGAGGTAAAATAAATGGCGTATGAATTCACAAACTCAAAAGGGGTGAAGTATTATCTCCATTTCAAGGATGTAAACCTAAAAGGGGGGAGGCAACAACGCATTTACTTTTTTGCCCGGGACATCAGAGCCGGTTCCCTGGATGCGGTTCCTGACGCTTACAGAGTCGTCGAAACCGAAAGAACAGGGATGCCCATCCTGAAGAAGAAATAGGCATCTTTCGATAGGAGGGAGTGGATCCTCGAGATGCCCACTCCCTTTTATCATTATTCTTCTTCGTAATCTTTTCGCATTATTCATATTGTTGCTTTGCCTCTCGAGGGGTGAAGTATGTCATCCCAATCCTTATACCTTTTCCCTCAGGAGGCGTCGCAGGTGTCTTAAACTTGCGCGTATTCTAAATCCGACATATTCTCATGTCTTGGTGTGCTAAAGGGCCAGTTGTCCTTTAATTGTGACACAAAAAACTCTCTCTTTTCTCATTGTCTGGGAACGCGAACTGGCATATTTTTTGCACAAGTGATGTGTAGAAAGGAGGAAGCATGAGAAAACTTCCGTCATTATTCGTAGGTTTTTTGCTTTGTCTTCCCCTCTTCGTTTATTCAGACAATGGTGCGGAATACTATGACTATAGCTTTGCGCGGATGAGTTATGTAACGGGCGATGTGTTCATCGAAAGAGCCTCTGACATGGGATATGAGCAAGGAACGGTCAATCTTCCTGTCGTCACGAATGACAAGCTCGGAACTAGAGAAGGACGGGCTGAAATTCATTTTGGAAAAAAGAACTATCTCAGAATCGATAGATATACCCATGTTGATTTCGCCGGATTACCCACAAAGGGCTATGACCTGGTCAAACTCAATGTGCTCTCTGGGAGCATCTACCTCAGAGTGAATTTCTTGGAGCGAGAGAAGGATTTTGAGGTTCATACGCCGGACGCCTCTTTTTACATTCTCGAAGAGGGGCTTTACGGAATTAAAGTCGTGGAAAACAGTGAAACAGAAATCCATGTTGTGGAAGGTGCTGTCGAAGCCGCAGGCGAAGAGGGATCCGTTCTTGTGGAATCTGAGGAAAGGTTGGTGGCATCCAATGGAGCTTTTCGAACTGGTCCAGAGTATATGTATGCCAGTTACACGGACAGTTTTTCCGAGTGGAACAATTCGAGGGACGATCTTCTTTTCCGGCCTGTTCAGAACACCTATCTCCCTTCGGAGCTCTATGAATATGAATCGGAGCTAGCCGCCAACGGCCGATGGGTGTATGAATCCTCCTACGGCTATGTGTGGGTTCCCCATGTGTATCACCACACCTGGCGACCTTATTACCATGGAAGGTGGCTGTGGTACCCAGCCTGTGGTTGGACCTGGATCCCTTCCGTGAGCTGGGGGTGGTGTGTCAGCCATTACGGCAGGTGGCACTGGCGTTTTGGATTGGGATGGTACTGGATCCCGACGTGTTCTTGGGGACCGGCTTGGGTCCATTGGCACTGGGGCTACGACTATATCAGTTGGTGCCCTGTTAGCTATTGGGGCTATCCTGTTGTCGTTCAGAACAATTACTTTTACGGGCGCTGGAACCACCGCTATTATCCTGTGAATTCGAGAGCTTTGACAGTCATTCACAAAAACCAGCTCCAAGCGCCGCGTATTTCCAAAGTGGCCCTATCCCAAAGCCATGCTAATAGACTGGGAAAAATATCTCTGTCTGCCAAGCAACCCGGAGTGAAAGCTGTAACCCACAGGAACAGTTTAACGAGTCAAAAAGCTTCCAAGGTCCTGGCAAGGTCGAATATCCGTAAGGTCGGAAAGAGCTATTCCTCTACTCGGGCATCGAGCTCCGCGCTCCGGTCTCAAACGCAACGAAATACAGGAAAATCCCGATCCCAAGAATCTAGCTTCAAAAGATCCGGCCAGACCGGATTGATAAAAAATTCTGTTCCGCGTTCATCTTCGAGAACGTCTGCAGCAACCCTCTCCTCCCGGCCCGTCAAGCGATCTTCACGATCGAGTACTTCGGTTTCATCCGGGACTACACGCGCACGGACTGCCATAAAGAACTACCCTTCGCAAGCGACATCTCCAAAGCGCACTCCTTCTGTTGGTGCAGGCAGGACAATCAGATCTAAAGTTGCCTATCCTGGCCGCACAGGCACAAAGGAATCGGTGAAAAGGGAGTTCCGAGCACGATCCCAGGATAGTGGTTCATTATCCCAAAAAACAGGAATTCAGCGCTCTTCGGACGGCCGTCCGGCCTCCCCGTCTATCAAAGTCTATTCCTCCCGGAAATCTTATACATCCCGAAGTTATTCACAAAGTGTGAGAAGCAGGTCTTCATCCACTCTCCAAAGGAACACTAAGAGTCCCTCCTCTTATGACAACGAGTCGAGATACAAACGTCCGTCGCGATTCGGCAATTCCTCCGAGAGATCACGAACTGCGCCTACCTACAGGTCATCTCGTACGGTAAAATCCTCCCCATCCTACAGATCGTCTTCCTCCTACAGGACCTCTTCCTCCTCTAGATCATCTCCTCGGAGCACTTCCCGAGGACAGGTGTCATCCCGTTCTTCATCATCTTTCAGGACTTCGCAGAGTTCCGCAAAGAGCCGGCGCTCTTCATCATCATACAGGTCATCCTCAGGAAAGGTCTCTTCTTCACAACGATCTGCACCCAGTCGAGGGCGAACCTCGAGCGGTTCCAAATCTGCCAAAAGGGTCTCGAAAAGCTCCACAAGAGTCAAAAGGAAATAAGAGAACCCGTTAATTTTCTGCTTTACATTTTATGCCTTCAATGGTATAAAGTATCCTGTTTTAAGTAACGAGAAGTGTCTCTTTTTCCAGTGTTTTGAAGAAAAAATGTGTTGACATTTCTTTCGAACGAAAGAATTCATTTGGAGGTATGACTCATGGCTATTCGGTTATTGTTTCCCGCAAATGGACGAAGCATCATGGACAGGGTGGCTGTCTTTTTCGGCATGACAGTTTTGGCTTGCCTTCTAGTATTGGGAACAGTCTCTTGTGGTCCATCGGAGGAGAGTGTCGAAGAGGAAGGCATGGCTGTTAAGGAAGGAGTAATTGAGTTTGAAGGGACAGTCAAGGTAGCGGTGGGCAGATATGTTTTTATCCCAGAAGCCAGCGGATTCGATATTATCGTTCAAGGTGATCTTGAAGGAGGAACCGAAGGGCTCGTGGGAAAAGAGGTCAAAGGAGAGGGCGAGTACTCCCCGGATAAGCCCTCCATTTTAATCGCGAATAGCCTTGATGTGAAGGACGCCAGCGGCGAATGGATGAATATCTTTACAAGAAACCAGGATGTAATGATCCCCGAGTGGATGAGTCAGCAAGGGAGAGATGAGGTTTTTCCTGCTCTAGAGGGCCTTGAATATAATAAAAAAGAGGGGTGGGAAGAGAAAGGAAAGGTCAAAGTCTATGGCAAACTGGAGCAGGGTGAAGACGCATCTAGCATCGTTCTTCTGGATGACAGAGATAGAGAAACGGGCCGGATCATCGTCGATAATATGGATGACATTGCAAAGTTTTACATCGAGAAATTGAAACTTTTCGATAAATTCTGGTTTTATATGGATGTGAAGGAAACGGTGGAATGGAGCACGCGACGCAGAACCCGGGAATTGTTCCATGCGGATGTGCTCTTTGCCGGTCTCTATTAGCCAGACGTTTTTTTATAGGAATAATATCAACACAAAGGGCCCTCGTGAGAGGGCCCTTTTGCTATTTACGGATTTGATTCCCCTCTTCCTTTTTCTTCCTGAGTTTAGCGATCAATCCGGACAGAGCCATAGCCACTAAGAGGGCCGCCCCGGTCCATATCACTTTGAACTGATTCTCTTCAAAATGAACGAGCCAATTGATCACCAAGCCGACCATTAGGAGTAAAACAAAGATTGCGGCCGCGACGAGAAAGTGGAGTGCAAAGATCGTAAGACAGCCTTGATCCTCTTCCTCTTCTTCAGAACCCGAGTATCGAGAGTCGTCATCCGATTCCCAATACAGAGCACCACAGGATGGACAGTTCCCCTGATCATCCGGGATCTCGGAATCACAGTACGGACAGATCTTCA
>JASFEP010000189.1:0-8463 GCA_050124775.1 Candidatus Aminicenantota bacterium | reverse complement strand
GTCGAGGCCTGCCCTTTTTGCGAGAACCGAGGCCATTTGAACGTCTGCACTCTGTCCTGCGGATGTGATCAGATTGGGGAGTTCGAATTGAGGAGGATTTTTCGCACCGTATTTATGGGCATACACAGCAAGAGAAAACAGCAACATCAAAGCAAACGCAAGGATCATTGTTTTTTTCATGTCTTTACCCTTTAAACACATAAATTTACAGCAATGAGGCGACAATGTGTTAGGATACTCAAAATGGATCCTTTTAGCAATCCTCTTCGATCCGTGAATAATTCATCTTTCATGAATTATTCATTCAGGCGGGATCAATATCCGGCACCATAGCCGTCCCGGCGGGAATCGGCCCCCCCATGGATCATCTTTTTTCCTGGAAGGATCAAGATCCCCTGGGCACCGCCAAAGTATTTGTCGTAATCCTCCCTCAGGCGGATCTCATGGCCCAATTCCTTGAGTGCATCGATAATGGCCGGAGATATCCGGGATTCCAAGGAAATGGGCCGGCTCTCACCACGAACGGAATAGGAAAAGAACCTCGGAGCCTCGATTGCTTCATCGAGGGACATATCGAATGCGATGACATTGAGGATGATCTGTGTCAGGGTGGGAAAAATCCTTGTGCCCCCAGGAGAACCGAGGACTAAGAGGGGATCTTCCCCATGGAACAAGATCAAAGGTGCTTGGGAGCTCAACGGTCGTCTGTGGGGTCGCGGCGCATTCGAAGATTCGGGATCGCGGGAAAAGTCATCCATCTCATTGTTCAGAAGAAATCCTGTGCCTTCTGGGATAATGCCCGAACCGAAAAAATGGTTGATTGTCTGCGTGAGGGAGACAATATTCCCATTTTTATCGATCACGCAGAGATGGGTGGTGCTTTCTTTCTCGTTCTCTCTTTCGTCAAACTCTCCGTATGGATAGGCATCACAAACGCTGTCCGGCTTGATTTTTGAAGCGATCTCACTCCCATAGGCCGTTGAAATAAGCTCTGTCTCGGGAATGGGGATATAATCGGGATCTCCGAGATATTGCGCTCGGTCGGCGAAGGCAAACCGGAAGGCTTCGCTCAGATGGTGAATGTAAGGAACGGAATTGTGGCCCCATTCCTGGATGGGCCAGTTTTCTATGATATTCAAGAGTTGAATGATATGGAGCCCTCCGGAGGCCGGAGGTCTCGCACTGAAGAAAGTGTAGTCTTTGTAGTGTCCTTTTATGGGTGCGTGTTCTTTGGGCGAATAACTCGCCAGGTCGTCATGGCTGAGAATTCCGCCCTTCTCCTGGATAGAGGAGACGATCTTTTGGGCTAACGTCCCCTCATAAAAAGTTTCGATTCCTTCGGATGCAAGAAGGCGGAACGTATCCGCTAGCTCAGGGTTGCGAAACAAGTCCTCGGGCTCAAATGGGAGTCCTTCGTTAAGGTAACAGCTGGATTCTCCAGACATTTCGAGCAGCTTCTCGTACTCATCCTTGTTGATCTTGCTGAAGGTATGGCTCACGGGGAATCCCTCTTCCGCGATCTGGATCGCTCTTTTTATGACATCGCGGAGGGATTTTGTGCCGTATTTCTCCAACGCATAGGACCAACCTGCCAGTGCACCTGGAACGGCAACGGCCAAGCCATGAGTCCTCCTCAACACCTCGTTGGTCTTACCGTTTTGGGTGTACATCCCAGGAAAGGCTTTGGCCGGCGCTTTCTCTCGGAAGTTAATGGCTGTGACCTTCCTGTCGCGGGCCAGGTAGATGACCATAAAACCCCCTCCGCCGATTCCCGAAGCAAAGGGTTCCGCCGCGTTCAAGGCAAATGTAGTCGCGATAGCGGCGTCGATAGCATTTCCCCCTCTTTTCAGCATCTCCATTCCTGCTTCAGCAGCCAGTGGGTGGGCCGCAACGACCATTCCATTTTTTCCCTTGAAATTGTAGGGTTCGTGGCGGTCGAGTGGCGGATGTTCCACATCGAGGTCTTGTGTTCCACAGAATATCATCGGCAAAAGGCAAAGCGCCCAACAGAAAAATTGGAGACCATGCTTCTGTGCCGCCTTTCTATTATTAGTCTTCATCTGTCTCCTCTTCCAAAAGCTTTGAGATCTCCTCCTGGGAAGGAAGGTCTTTAAGACTGTCCAATCCAAAATAGGTCAAAAATCTTTCAGAGGTTCGGTAAATCAGGGGTTTTCCCGGGCTTTTTTTTCGGCCGACAATCTTGACCAATTTTTTTTGAAGCAATGTCTTTAGAGAATGAGTGGCATCCACTCCGCGGAATGCACAGATTTCGGCCAGCGTGATGGGCTGATGATAAGCGATCGTAGACAGGGTTTCAAGCGCAGCTGGGGAGAGCTTGTTCTTTCTGTTGACTCGGAGGAGCCTCCTGATCCACGGATCGTGTTCAGCTCGAGTTGCGAAGAGATAGCCCCCAGCACTTCTGATAATCTGTATGCCTCCTGGCTGGGACATGTATTTTTCCAGAAGCTGCTCGAGGGAGCTTTCGATGTGCTGTTCCGAATATTCTGTAAGAACACTCTTGATCTTTTCTGGGGATAAAGGTTCGGCTGAAACAAACAAAAGGGATTCGATGATGTCAGTGAGTTGTGTGCTCATTTTCGGCTCTCTTTGCGAAGCCAGACTTTGATGGTTTGGAAAAGTGTCTCTTGAACGGCATAAACCACTTTGGCCTTGATGAGCTCAAGAAGGCAGAAAAAGCTTACAAGGGCCTCTTCGATCGTAGCCTGACATTCGAAATATTCACTAAAATCGAGATATTGATTCTGCTTGAGGCATTCGATGATCTCGTTCGTCTTCGCTTCCATGGAATACTCTTTTCCCCTGATGATCTGGATGTTTTCCCTTTCTTTCCTCTTCATGAGAATAAAAAAAGCTTCAGCAAGGTTGAACAATGAGACTTCCGTGAGTTCTAGCTGCTCACTCAAGAACTTGGGAGGGGGGATGTCTCTTTTCCATTTGGGGAGTTCGTGTTCCTCCTTTTGCCTCAGGAGGGAGCAAGCGGCCTTGATCTTTTGGTACTCCAAAAGACGGTTGACAAGGACTTGGCGGGGATCCTCCTCATCTTCCAGCGGTTTCTCCCGCGGCAACAATATTTGTGATTTGATATATATGAGGAGAGCGGCCACAACCAGAAATTCCGCTTCACGCTCCAGGTTTATGCGTTCCTTTTTCTCGAGGTAGGACAGGTATTCCCGCGTGATCGTTGCAATGGGGATGTTCTGGATATCGATCTTTTTTTTTCGGATCAAAAAAAGAAGCAGGTCCAAGGGGCCTTGAAAAACTTCGAGATTGACCTGGTATCCTGGAGATTCAATCACACTATCCATCAAGCCTAGTCACTGTTGAGCTCTATCAAAACCCAAGGGCAGTCCTGACCTCTTCCATTGTCTGCCGTGCGACCTTTCGGGCTTTGGTGTTGCCCTTTTCGAGGACGTCCCAAACGATATCAGGATTTTCGATGAACCGCTGCCTCCTTTCCCAGAAGGGTGTCAAGATCTGGATCAGCTTTTCTATGACGATATTCTTGCACTCCAAACATCCTATTCCGGCGGTCCTACAGCCTTCTTCGATTGCGCGTCTTTGCTCCTCAGCGACAAAAGCCTTATGGAGCGTGAATGCTGGGCAGTCTTCGGGCTCTCCCGGATCGGTTCTCCTCTTTCGCCTGACATCCGTGATCATGGGCTGGATTTTTTTGCGGATAGTCTCCGGGGGATCCTTGAGGAATATGGAATTCCCAAAGGACTTGCTCATCTTACGGCCGTCGGTCCCGGCCAGCCTGGGGACTTCTGTGAGCTGGATCTGCGGCTCGGGAAAGATATCTCCGTAAAGCCGGTTGAAACGTCTTGTGATCTCCCTGGCCAACTCCACATGGTAAGCTTGATCCTCTCCGACCGGGACCACCTCTCCTTTGTAGAGGATGATATCTGCGGTCTGGAGGACGGGATAACCCAAGAATCCATAGGTGTTGACGTCCTTATCTTTAAGTTCTTTCTGCATTTCTTTAAAGGTGGGCACTCTTTGGAGCCAAGGAAGCGGTATGATCATGGAAAGCAGAAGGTGAAGTTCCGCATGCTCTTTGACCTCAGATTGGATAAAGATCGTGCTTCGCTCAGGGTCTAATCCGATACTCAACCAGTCGACTGCGACTTCGAATGTGTAATCTCTTATGACCGGATGGTTCATGTACTCAGAGCTAAAAGCATGGTACGTGACGATCGAATAATAGCACCTGTATCGGTCTTGCAGCCTGATCCAATTGCGGAGAGCGCCGGCAAGATGTCCCAGATGGCAGGGGCCGGTGGGCCGCAATCCGCTAAAAACGACTTTTTTCTTTTCATCACCCATGTTCTTGACTCAAAATATGAAGATATTGACAAAGCGCATGATCACGCCAAGGATCCGCCCGATGAATCCTGTCATGATCAGAAGAAGGAGGATGATAAACCCGTAAGGCCGGATCCGTTCATATTTCTCGGCTGCTTCTTCTGAGATCAGGCCCATCAGCACCCCACTGCCATCGAGGGGAGGGATGGGAATGAGGTTGAACACCGCCAGTATGATGTTGATCAAAACTGTATAGTACAGGATCAAAAAGATGCCGGATGCGAGGCCTGAAAATCCGCCATACGTTTGGAACAGACCGGGGTTCATAAATTTGAACAACTGAATCCCGAGAAAAGCGATAAAAGCCACACTGAAGTTCGAAAGCGGCCCCGCCGCAGAGATGATCAGGTTATCCCTTCTTGGATCCTTCAAATTCAGCGGGTTGACGGGAACGGGTTTGGCCCAACCGAAAGGCGGCGCCCCCATGATCACGAGGATGAGCGGGAGGAGGATCGTTCCTATTGGGTCGATATGAGCGACGGGATTCAGCGTGATTCGTCCCATTGCATAGGCTGTTGGGTCTCCCATTTTGTAGGCCGCCCAACCATGGGAAGCTTCATGTATGGTGATAGCAAAAAGCACGACGAAAAGACTGATGAGTATCTGAGGAATATCCATTTTTTTACCAGAGCTATTTATAGCATATCGAGGGAAATACGTAAAGCACCGACATTGTTTATGAATAATTCAGGTTAGGTGTTGCTAAGTTGAATGATTGGGATTAAAATCATTATCGCTTTATGTAGCCGGTGTAGGAGAGCAAACATGCCTGAAGTCAAGCATAAGACGATCGGCCATCATTATATTGTGGAAGCCTCGGGTTGCGACCCGAAGATCATCAGTAATGTCTCCCGCGTTCAGCAAATACTGGTTGCTGCTGCTGAAAAAGCGGGAGCAAAGGTCTGGGCCGTGTCTTTCAACACCTTTCCGCCCTCGGGAGTGAGCGGGGTGGTCGTTATTTCAGAATCCCATATCTCCACGCATACATGGCCGGAGTTTGGCTATGGGGCCCTGGATTTTTATACCTGCGGTGAAGATGTCGATGCGGAGAAAGGGCTGTTTTACGCAGTGGAGGCATTCGGTGCCTCTTCCTCGCACATTACAGAGATCACGAGGGGGTTGGACGAGGGGGATAAAGAGTATTTCCACAGTTTTGTGACCTGGGAGGAAGAATTCAACGAATAGGAATCGACACTTTTTCAAGAGACATGCCGATCGCGCAGCTTCTGTTGTTATGGATCATCATGTCCTACGGTCAGAAAAGATGATTTGACCGGAGTTATTAGAGGGGGGCTAAATGTATGTCTTATGTAAATATTATTTACATTATTGCTGGACATTTAATGGCCGAGAGGCGGAATATAAGAAGGGAACTCGAGGATATTGAAAGGTTTTATATGGCACAAAAATTGCTCTTTCTTTGACTGGAAGTCATGCAAATGCTCGGCAAAAACCTGGGTGTAAAACCGTCCGTTACAGAAGATCTATCCAATCGTGCTGCCTTATATCAAAGGGGTGATATTTTCCAATCCATCGGTTTTTGATATAATATTATTTTGATAGAATTAATAGCATATTTAAAGTCATGAAGAACATCGTTTGGATTTTCTGTTTGGTGCTTTCCCTGAGTTTTATGCCTGTATTTTCTTTGCAGGAGACCGGGAAGACAGTCGGAGAATTCGTCGCGAAAATCCAGCAATCCATCGAAAATCATGATATACAGGCCTATTTGAATTCCTATGCGGAGAATCTCAAACAGGAAGAAAAGAACAAGATCCAAAGGCTTTTTGATGCATTTGAAGTTGAAACAGCACTTTTCCATATTGCCCACGTGCAGGAAACCGGCATCGGAACTTCACGAATCCACCTGCAGGTTCTTTTCCAGAATCCTTATGCCGTGAGGATGGAGACATGGCGCGTAGAGCTCCGAAGAGATCAGGACGATTGGCTCATCCAAGAAAAGGCTGTGCTGGGTGAAAATAAGGATCTTTATAAAGTCAGTATCCCTTCAGAGCGGGTGGAGCTGGCTGACCGAATCGAGATCGAGCATGTGGATATTCGCATGCAATTCAAGGATGCTCTGATCTTCTATGACAATATCCCTCACACGGAAACGGCACTGCTCGTCGTTGGCGATGGCCATGTGATGTTTTCGCCGTCCCCTCCACAGGAAAAGCATCAACTTGAAATGATCCACAAAATAAGCGCACTCCAGGATCGTCTGGAGTATGTTTATGTGAGGTGTTCTGATGAATTTTTCAGGAGCAACATCAAGATCGTGAACCAAAAAGTTCAAGATCATCAGGTCTCAAAAAAAGACATTAACAAAGCTCGCTCTCTGTTTCGAAGATTCCATTCACGCTCCTTCACGATCGAAAATTCCCTGACCGGTGAATTGCTCTCTTTCCTCCCGAAAGGCGAGGAGGCGGTTTTTGAATTCAGGGCCAAAGATATGGGGAACCTCACATATATCTTTTCCCCTTTTGCCGAGGAGGAACTGAATCTCTACCAATGGGAAGATAACCGGATCCTCAATCTGTATTCGCCCATCGTAGAAGAGGAGAAAAAGCGTTTGTTCATCTCCTTTTCGCGGCTCTTCGAGATCAGCGACTACGAGATCGACATCCATTTCAACCCGAAAAACACATACCTTTCAGGCAAGGCCAAGCTTACCGTGGAATCAAAGGTCGAATCCTTGGACGGTGTAAAACTCAAACTCCACCCGGATCTCGAAGTGTTGCGGATCAATGATGAAAACAAGCATGAGCTGTTCTACACTCGGGACAAACTGCGCAAGTTTCTTTATGTCTATTTTTATGATACGCCCCGGGATGAAAAAACTCAGACTCTCGAGATATTTTACAGGGGAAAGCTCGTTCCGGAAAAACAGGCGGAGGACGTCATTTCCTATTATCAGTACAAGGATAGGATCATTGTAAACCAACCCAAGTTCGAGACCCAACTGTACACACGATCCTCCTATTGGTATCCGGCGCCGTCGGATGAAGAATACTTCACGGCCCGTTTGAAGATCATCGTCCCCCCGGGATTTTCCTGTATCGCCAACGGAAGGCTGGTCGAACGGTCGACTCTGGAGAGTCTCGAAGATGTCGAAGACTTGGAAAAGATCGGATCTTCAGTATTTGTTTTCAAGAATGAGAGTCCTATCAAGTATCTCTCGTTCATCGTGGGCGAATTCAGACTTATAGATGAAGTGTCCTCACCGCTTCCCTTCCGTTATGTCCGCGGAACGGAGATCCGTGGTTTTCGTTGGGACCTCTTCGATGAATCGATGAAGATCTTCAATTTTTACCAGGAGAAGTTCGGGAGCTATCCGTTCGAGAAATTCACGGTCGTTCACAGATCCTGGCCTCAGGGCGGAGGACACAGCCCCGCTTCATTCGTTATTCTAAATGAAAGGCCCAGAGTCGTGGGCCAGCGTCGCTTCCAGCCCAAGAACAGCCCGGTCAACCTCAGTCGCTGGAAAGAATATTTTATAGCCCACGAGATCGCCCACCAATGGTGGGGACAGGGAGTAAGTTGGGGCACTTATCATGACCAGTGGCTCAGCGAGGGATTGGCCCAGTTTGCTTCTGTCCTCTATCTCGGAAAAAAATATGGACAGGGAACGTACAGCCAAATCATGAAGAAATTCTCCTCCTGGACGCGGAAGAAATCTGACTGGGGAGCTATCGTGATGGGCTCCCGCATCAGCTACGGCGATTTCGAAGCGTATCAGGCGATTATATATAACAAAGCCGCACTGGTTTTGAATATGCTCAAAGATCTGTTGGGAGAGGACGTTTTTTTTAGGGCGCTTCGTGAATTTTTTGACCGGTATAAATACAACGCTCCCCGGTCTAAAGATTTTTTCGAGACATTCGAAGAGATCTCCGGCACGGATCTGGAAACATTTTTTAAGGGCTGGTTCGAATCCTATCGACTTCCAGAAGTCAAAGTCACTCATCTGGTGGAAAAGGTCGACCATGGCTATCGACTCAAATTGAACGTGGTTCAGCTCAAAGGGACATTCGATTTTCCTCTTTGGATCGAATGGAAAGAGGATGGTGAACGCTTCCG
>JASFEP010000188.1:0-8516 GCA_050124775.1 Candidatus Aminicenantota bacterium | reverse complement strand
AGTGAATGGCTATCCAATATCCCTTCGGCTCGAGATCCTTGGGTCATCCTGGAGCAGACCGCCGGAGTCATGGTAGATAGAGTGAATGTCGGCGGTTCCCAATCAGGTCAACAATCCAATTTCTTTGCCAGGGGCGACAGCGGTTACAACGTGATGTGGAACCTGGATGGATTGACCATCACCGACCAGGGCGCACTTGGTGCGACACCGACATATTGGGACTTCGATGCCTTCGAGGAAATTCAAATCACCACCGGTGGAGCCGATCCTTCCGTCCAAACGGGTGGAATCGGTTTGAATTTTGTCACAAAGAGAGGCGGGAACAAATTCAGAGGTCAAGCCTATTTTTACCGGACCGATGAACTTCCTGGGCTTAATTTTCAAGCCACTAATGTCTTGGATTCTGAGCTTGCCAGTTACTGGAGAGAGAACGCTGGTTTGTCTGATGAAGAAATTGAAGAGGCCTATCCAGGTGACAAGATCAACAAAATCAAAGACTATGGTTTTGAAGCGGGCGGCCCCATCATCAAGGATAAACTCTGGATATGGGGAGCCTGGGGTGTCCAGGACATCAAGATGTTCACTGCCGCAGGGACGGCCGACGATACCTTGCTGGATAACATCAACCTCAAGTTGAATGCTCAGGTCACCGATCAAACCAGAGCTGAACTCTTGTTTTTTCGTGGCAACAAGCAGAAATGGGGTCGTGGAGCCGCCATCACCCGGCCTGCCGAGACAACCTGGGATCAGGATGGACCATCGAACACCTATAAGGTAGAATTAGAACACATTTTCAGTAACAGTTTCTTCACAACAGCAAAATTCGGCTACGTGGATATGTGGTTTGAGCTGTTACCAAAAGGAGGAATCGACACTCCCACCACCCTCAGTTATGATACCGGGACTTGGGGAGGATCGTACTACTGGTACAAGACCACCCGACCTGCCTATCATGTAAACGTTGCCGGAAACCTGTTTGTGGAAGAAGTCTTGGGCGGAAGCCACGAGTTTAAATTCGGAGTAGAGTGGAGAGACGCCAATGTCACCTCTCAGTCGTCGTTCGGTGGCAATCAGGTCAGGACCACCTGGTCAGGGATGAACAACTACTGGCACTATTATGGATTACCCCCCACGACTACGGACTCTTGCGACGTGTGGTTTGTTCAGGGGACAAACATCGATGTTCACTTCAAAAGATACAGCTTCTGGCTGGGCGATACTTTCACTGCCGGCCGATTGACCTTAAACCTCGGGCTCCGGTACGATTACCGCTTCCTGAACTACAACCAGAGCATCCTGCCGGTTCAAAATGCTGCTCCTGCTCTGATGCCTGAATTCACGCAAGCAAATGAAGAGAAATTCGTTAAATGGCAAGATATCTCGCCCCGGTTGGGTTTTACCTATGATCTGGCCGGAGACGGCAAGACCATCATCCGGGGAAGCGCTGGGATTTTTTATGATCAGCTGGGCACTTGGAATTACGGAATCTACAGCGGTGCTTACTGGAGAGAGATAGATTTTTACTGGCATGATGCCAACGGAGACTCGTTCGTTCAAGGGGATGAGGTCGTCGGCTATCCCGATACAGACGCGATCCTTTACTTCTCTGATAGCTACGATATGGACAATCCTACAGCATCTCCAAATTCTTACGATCCCAATATGTCCGCTCCCAAAACGATGGAAGGAATCATTGGCTTCGAGCGGGAACTCTTCCCTGATTTTTCTGTATCCACCAACTTCATCTATCGTAGACTGAATAACTACACTTGGGCTCCCATCAACGATGTCACGAGTTCGGACTGGACAGTCACGAAGACTTACAGCAACGAAGGCAGAGAGGATCTGTATGATGGAAACCTGTACGAGCAAACCTACTACGAACTGCCCTTCACCAGACCTGCGGGAGTTTTTGTAACCAACCGACCGGATTACTACCAGAGGTTCATGGGCGTTGAGATGACCCTCACCAAGAGACTAAGCAACAAATGGATGATGAATGCAGCCTTGAATTACAGTGACCATCGCCAGTATTTTGACAGCCCCGACGCCTATCAGGATCCCACCAATATTGAATTCACCCATGGCGAACAAATGGCCTATGAATCAGGTGGAAGTGGAAAAGTCGATATCTGGGCCAACACCAGATGGCAGGCAAAATTAAACGGGATGTACCAACTGCCCTGGGGATTCAACATCAGTGGATTTTTGACCGTACGTGAAGGATATGTCCTCCCAGTCAGACTCGAGACTCCAACTAAGAGTGATGGTACTGGCAAAGAACCCACACCCTATGTAGTGCCATTTGGTTCGAGGAGACTGCCAACCTTTTGGATGGCGGATTTCAGAATTGAGAAAGTGTGCCCCATCGGTGACTACGGCAGTGTCAGTATCATTGCCGATATCTTCAACCTGTTCAACAACAACACCGTTCTCGGTCGAGAGACGATCCTCAATTATTCAACCGCTTATCAGCCGCTGGAAATCATCAATCCGAGAGTCATCCGGGTAGGACTGCGTTTCCGATTCTGATGATGAAGTAGGTAATACTGGGATTTATCCCAGAAGTTGAAGTTGTCCCGTTCCGCCTGTTCTCGTAAGGGAAGAGGCGGAACGGGTTTTTTTTTAAGGGGGTCAACTTGAAAAAACAGGGTGAGTAGCCTAAAATTTATCATGAGAGGAGCAACAAGATGATGAGAAAAACCCTTTGCACAAGATATCCCTGGCTTTGTTTCCTTTTGGCCTCTATGGTGCTTTCGACTCTCGTCTTGGCACAGGAATGGAGGGGAAAAGGGCGTCTCCGGGGAGTTGTCCTCACCGAAGATGGTCAGCCCCTACCGGGTGTCAAAGTCATACTCGTGCATGTTCAGTATGGTGCCGAGATCGAATTTATTACCGACGAGAAAGGGAAATGGGTGGCCGCCAACATCCGGGGAGGCGCATGGAACATCGATTTTAGTGCCGATGGCTATGAACCCAGGCAGATTTCCACGACGGTCAGCGAAGTGTTAAGATCCAAGCCTATCGAAATCAGCTTAACAAGAACGGAAAAAAGCATCGTGACCGATAAGGTCACAACGTTGTTGGCTTCAGGGAATGCGCTATATGAACAGAAAAAATACCAGGAGGCTATCCAGGAGTACCTGAATATATTGGAACAGAATCCTACGCTGTACATAATCCATAAGAATATAGGCAACGCCTATTACGAATTAGGAGATTATGATACGGCCATAGAACACTATGAATTGGTGCTGGATGAGGAATCCGATTCGACAGAAGTCCTGATTGCCCTGGGAAATATGTATTTAGAAAAGGGAGAGATAGAAAAAGGATTAGGCTATTTCGACCAAATCGACATGGAAAAGATCACCAACCCTCATACCTTTTATAACATAGGAACATCTTTTTTTAATAAGGGGGAGGTCAATGAGGCTGTTGAATATTACTACAGAGCTATCGGCCTCGATTCGAACCTAACCGATGCCTATTATCAGTTGGGCTTATGTCATCTGAATTTAAACGAGAAGGAAAAAGCAAGGGAATCTTTTCAAAAATTTCTAGAGCTAGCTCCTGATTCTGCCAAGGCTTCAAGCGCAAAAGAAATGTTGAAGTTTCTCGAGAAAGAGGGATATTGACTAATCCTTCAATGCTACCCTATATTCCTGTTTGGATGAGACACTATTTTAAAAGAGTATCGCGTTCTCGATTTTTGGTAATTGCCAGTATGGTGTTATGCATAATTAGCTACGGGAAGAGTTTGAATAATCCTGCAGCGCATGAACGGCAGACAGCCTCCAAAACCCCTTACTTGAATATCCTGCTCGTCACCATAGATACTCTTCGGGCTGATTATCTGAGCTGTTATGGAAGCAAGAGAGTGGGGACTCCCCAAATTGACAGCTTAGCCGAGAAAGGAATACTGTTCGAGAACGCCTTCGCTCACAATGTGGTCACTCTGCCCTCCCACATAAATATCTTGACGGGAACCTATCCCATCTATCATGGTGTCCAGGATAATGCAGGTTTTCGTTTGGATGAGGGCGCAATAACTCTCTCCGAGGTTCTCAAACAGAATGGGTATGAGACCGGAGCTTTCATAGGGGCCTTTCCCCTTGATGATCGGTTTGGCCTCAATCAAGGGTTCGATCTTTACGATGATTTCTACGGCGATACGATGGCTCAAAATGACTTTTCATTTGTCGAGCGTCGAGCCGATGATGTGGTCGAAAATGCGCTTGAATGGATAAACCAGAACAAACAAGGCCGTTGGTTTTGCTGGGTTCATGTTTTCGATCCCCATGCTCCCTACAATCCTCCCCCCTCATTCAAAGAGAAATATCCCGGAGATTTGTATGCCGGGGAAGTGGCCTACGTGGATTTTGCCCTGGGGAATATTTTTGAGTTTCTGAAGAAAGGTGGGCTTGAAGACGAGACTCTTGTCGTCATCACCTCTGATCACGGAGAAGGCTTGGGAGAACATCAGGAACCCACTCATGGTGTTTTTGCCTACAACGGCACTCTGCACATTCCTCTCATCTTCTGTCAGCCCAGGTTATTTCCAGAATCGAAAAGGATAAGCCGAAGAGTCCGTCATGTCGATATCATGCCGACGGTGTTAGACATTGTTGGCTCCGAAATCCCAAAAGAGGTTCAGGGGAATACTCTAGTTCCGGTCATCAAGAATCCGAAGAAGGGAAAGGCAGAGGATTGCTATTTCGAATCCATGACGCCTCATCTCAATCGTGACTGGGCTCCTCTCAGGGGAATCCTATCGGATCGATTCAAGTATATCGATCTTCCTATCGAAGAACTGTATGATTACGAATCTGACTACAAAGAGGAAAACAATTTAGCTGAAAAAGAGAAGTCCGCAGTTGAAAAATTAAGAGAACGCCTTCAAACCCTCATGAATAAATATTCCTCGAAGGAAATTGGAGAGACCAGAAGAGTGAAGGAGGATCCCAAGACATTGGAGAAATTGCGGGCTTTAGGATATATCAGCAGCTCAGGTCAAAGGCCGTCAGAAAGAATATACACCCAGGAAGACGACCCAAAGAGTCTGATTGATTTGGACAACATGAGTCATGCAGCCATAAATGAATACCTTCTCGGGAATCCTTCCCGGGCCATACAGATATTCACCGAGATTATCAGGCGCCGGCCCAGCATGGGGCTGACCTATTCCCAGCTTTCTTTCGTTTATCATGAAGAGGGACAGATAGAAAAGGCGATACAGACATTGAAAGATGGATTAGCCCTGAACCTCAACAATAAACTGGAGCTCATGGCGAAGTTGGGCATTTATTTGCACGAAACAGAACAGCATAAAGAATCCATAGAAGTTCTCCAGGCCGTTCTCGCAGAGGATCCAGATCATGCGGAGGCTCTCAATTATCTCGGTATCAGTTATTGGCGATCAGGCCAGTATGAGAAGGCCATCCCTGCATTAGAGAAACTGATTGCCTTGGATAGCGGTTACGCCAGTGCCTACAACAACCTTGGTTCCGTCTATTTGAGTCAAAAACGGTACGAGCTGGCCGCAGAACACTTCTTGAATGCCATAAAGTATGATTCCGGGTTGGCGGGGCCCTATAATGGATTGGGAGTGATCTATGCCAATAAAGGGGATCATTCGACAGCCATCAAAAACTGGAAAAAAGCTGTGGAGCTAGACAGTCGGCAGTACGATGCTCTGTATAATTTAGGAATACTATTGGCACAGGAGGGACGATTCGAGGAAGCCGTTGTTTATTTGGAACGATTTATCCACTCGGCTCCCGCATACAAATACAGAGATGATATAGAAAAAATGAAGCAGCTCGTGGCCCGCATAAAAAGAAATATCAGATAAAATAGAACCGTGCCTGCAATACAGAAAAAAAAATCATTCCGTCTGACTATGATCATAATTTTTGTGATATCCTCTGTGCTGTTCCTTTCCGGTTCGCTCTCGGCGGACAGAGTGAAGAGACAGAAAGATTTAAACGTACTGCTTCTGACAATCGATACATTAAGAGCGGATAGACTCGGATACTGCGGCTATGATATCGAGACACCTCATCTTGACTCCCTCGCCCTTGGGGGGACAGCCTTTTTAAACGCGGTTTGTCAGGTTCCTCTCACCCTCCCTTCACACGCTTCGATTTTCACCGGGACGAATCCGCCTTTTCATGGGATTAAGAACAACGGACATTATTTGAATAAGGAGATGACGACCCTGACTGAAGTAGTCAAAAAGAGAGATTATGTCGCGGCCGCTTTCATCGGAGCTTTTCCTGTCGATTCTCAGTTTGGCCTGGACCAGGGTTTCGATCTATATGATGACGAGTATAATACTCCTGAATATCTGCAGCCTCATGGCCCCCAGAGGTTGGCTGAGGCTGTCTACGCCTCTGCGGCAAAGTGGTTGAGAAAAAATCGTGCGAAAAAATTTTTTATCTGGATTCATTACTACGATCCTCATGATCCCTATTTGCCCCCTCCTCCTTTTGATCAAAAATACAAAGACCGGCTCTACGACGGAGAAATTGCCTACACCGATGTCTATGTGGGTAAATTGATCGGCCTGCTCACAGAAATAAATCTTTTAGAGAAAACCTTAGTTGTGGTTGTCGGTGATCATGGAGAAGATCTGTATGAACATAACGAACCAGGACACGGCATTTTTCTGTATGACACCACATTAAAAGTTCCCTTGATCATGAACTGCCCCGGGATCATTCCCGAAGAAAATAAAATCAGCCGGCAGGTGAGAACAGTAGACATCATGCCGACAATCCTGGATATTATAAAAATAGATACTCCCGGGTTCGTTCAGGGCCGGAGCCTTATTCCTGTCATCCAGGGAAAGGAATTAAAGCTCGAGTCCTATGCCGAAACATATTTTCCTCTGATTTCTAACGGTTGGTCTGAGCTCAAATCCATCAGGACAGAAGAGTGGAAGTATATCCAGGCTCCAAAACCGGAGTTGTATAGTTTAAAGGATGATCCGGGAGAGCTGAAGAATATGCTGGCTGTCAACGGAAGGGTGGCTCGAGATTTAAAGAAAAGATTAGAAAAACTCGAAGAGGAGACCTCTCTTCCCCAAAAATCAGTGGCTAAGGAGCTCTCCTCAGGAGCTCGAGAAAAATTGATGGCTCTGGGGTATGTGGCCGGAAGTGTCCCCCAGGATTTGAGGAGGAGGCTTGATCCGAAGGATATGGTCTCGATCATCAAGGATATCTCTCAAGGGCTCCACTCCTTCCGGCAGGGTCATCTCGAAGAAGCAGAAGGGACATTGATTGAAATCAGGAAAAAGGATCCCCAAAATCCTTTGGTCTTAAGGATGTTGGGGAACATTTACCAGAAGAGAAAAGAGTGGAATAAGGCGATTGAGGTGCTTGAGGTGGCTGTGAGAGCGAACAGTACGGACGCGGATTCGTTTCATCATCTGGCAGTCTGCTATTTTGAGAATGATGATATCGCAAAAGCGATGGACATTGCCCGAATCGTTCTGGACTTGCATCCGAACTACCTCAAGACATTGCTTTTTTTAGCCTCTGTCCACAAATCCATGAACCAAGCGGAAGAGGCCATGATATATTTCGAACGGGCTCTTGAGGTTGATCCGACGAATCTGGAGATAAAGTTGGAGTATGCTGAGACGTTGATAAATCACGAAGATTATGAAGAAGCCGCTGTGGTATTGAATGATATGATCAGACAAGACCCTGCCTTTGATTTATCCTATTTGGTGCTTTCCTCTCTTTATGAGGATACCAAGCAATGGGATAAGGCAATGGAAGTTCTGGAGAGCGCGGTCGCAAACGACACAAAAAATGTTAAAATTTTAACCAAACTGGCTCGGTGTCTACAAAGATCGGATCAGTATGAACGCTCGCTGGGAATATTAAGAAAGGCCATCGAGACGAATCCTGACAATCCGGATGCTCTCAATTATCAGGGAATTTATTACTGGCATTCTCGCCAATACGACAAAGCCATAGGATTGTTCCAGTCTGTTATCTCCATGGATGACAAAAATGCCAGTGCTTACAACAACCTAGGTTCGGTGTATTTGGAGATGAATAGGAAGGATTTGGCCCGCACCCACTTTGAAGAAGCGATCAAGCACGACCCGACATTAGGAGGGCCTTATAATGGTCTGGGAGTCATTTATGCTGCAGAGAAAAAGATGGATTTGGCCGCAGACAACTGGAGGAAAGCCGTCGAAAACGATTCCGAACAATACGATGCCATGTACAATCTAGGTATTCTCTTGACACAAATGAATCGGTTCGAGGAGGCCCTGAAATATTTATTACAATTTGTGAATAATGCTCCAGAAAAGAAGTATGCTGCTGACGTAGGAAAGATGAGAAAATTGATCGCCCGGCTAAGGGAGTCTATTCGCTAGGTCATATTTCCGTATCTCTGCTCGATTTGATATACTTAAATACGGATGGACGATGACAGAGAATAGAGATATATAAGGAACTTGCGAAATACTCATAATGGCTAAGAAAAAAAGAAAA
>JASFEP010000187.1:0-8597 GCA_050124775.1 Candidatus Aminicenantota bacterium | reverse complement strand
TAATCGCCCTTTTTAACCATCGCAATGCCTGCCAGATAATTGACCAAAATGGGAACAGGATCAAAAGATTCATCATATACATCTTTAGATAGTTCCTGTGCTTGCGCGAATTCTTCCAACGCACGCGAGGATTGACCCATTTCGGTCAGCAATTTTCCGATATCGAAACGTACACCCATCTCCAACGACGTGTTCATTTTGGTTTGAGATATTTCTGCGGCTTTAACCAATTCGGTCAGGGCTTTCTTATATTGGCCGTCGAAGGAAAAGAACAATCCTGAATAATAGTATTTCCTTTCCTGATAATTTGGGAAACTATTCCCATATCGCTCTATTGAAGCATAGGCTTTTTCCCTGTCTCCCTTAAGCCAGTGACTTTTCGCTTCTAAACGATAAAAGCTACTCCAGCTCTGATTTATTTTGAGCGCGTCTTTACAGATCTCTATGGCTTCATCATAAAGCCCGGCACGCATATAGATGTCCCACGCTGAATCATAGGGATTCCAGTTATCCGGCTGAAGTGCGATGTATTTTTTGATTGCCGATATGGCCTTTTCGTGATTGCCTGCACTGGATTGAATATAGGCCAGATCGTTATAAATGTTCGCATAAGTGGGATCGAGCTCCAGGATTTTTTCTCCCGCTTCAATCGCTCGATCGTATTTTTATCTGCGGCGATCTCCG
This sequence comes from Candidatus Aminicenantota bacterium, assembly GCA_050124775.1. Taxonomy (GTDB): domain Bacteria; phylum Acidobacteriota; class Aminicenantia; order Aminicenantales; family Aminicenantaceae; genus WTAW01. Next base: position 7,913 of record JASFEP010000187.1, on the reverse strand, counting down.
GTTTTATGAGCTTGAGCGCAACTTTCTCCTTGATCTCCGTATCTTGAGCTTTGTAGACTTTCCCCATTCCCCCTTTGCCAAGCTCTTCGATGATCTGGTATCTGCCGGCAAACGTGGAGCCTGTCGTCAATTCTTCTCTTAGGGCTTCGATGGTCTCAGTGACATCGATATCTTTTGAATAAATGAGCTGCGTGCCGCATTCGCCACAAAACTTAAGGGTATCCGGGTTATCCGTCTGACATTTGGGGCACTTAATCGCCATGGCCTTCCCCTTTGAGATGACTGGGAAAAGAATATCAAGGATTCAGACAGGAGTCAACAAAGCTTTCTGAGAAGTGGTTTTGGATATAAGTCCTGATTGTTAAGTCTATTCGTATGCGATATAAAGGCACCGGAAAGCGACATCGTCAGCCGTGTCTTTATCGAGACTGAACGATGCGATGTAAATATTCCTGTTGTCTATGACAGGGTAGGTGATCGTGCCGGTGCTGAAGATTCTGAGATTGGGATCGTTGGGCAATCCTGAACTTGAGAAGACGACCATGTCATCCGGCTCTCCCATTGCCAGCGGTTCGATGCGCATCAGATGGATCTCGGTGCTTGCCATTCCGCTGTTATCATAATAGACTGCGACCACTCTTTTGATCTCGGCGCCGTCGGGAAGATGCACCTGGGTAAACATCTCAAGAGTTTCTGGATTTCCCGAAGGAACTGTCAATCCATACAGATTGTAGCTCCATTCAAGATCATATTCCACAGATGTCGCCGGCTTGAATATGAGGCTCGACAAGGATAAGATGTGGTAACCCTGTAGATCAACCTCTGTCCTGAATTGAGCCAATAGCTCATTGTTTTGGCTCGATGCGGGAGAATGGATGAACAATACGAGAGCGATCCCTAAGACAAAACTGAATTTTTTCATATGCTCCTCCTGAGTTTGTTTTTTTTTAACATAGACTTTTCCCCGAGTGTTGTCAATCTGGCTTACAAATTCCGCTATAGCAGTTCGTTTTATCTGAAGAATAGCCTTAAAGAGCCTTGAGAATTTGTCCTGTCACCGCGCTCGTCAGCCACGGCACGAAGTCCACGTCGTCGGAGACCGTATCCCCCAATCCTCCCGGGTTGAGTGTTGCATGATAGGGACCTGTTGCGTCTCCCCACCAGTTGTTCTCTGCGTCTATCGTTATCATGGTGTCAGCGTTGTAGAGGCCGTAATAAAAGCTGCCTTCGATATTGTTATTATTCACCACTGGTTGCGAGCTGCTGAAGCTGTAGATCCCATAGCCAGTGTTTTGGATTGTGTTCAGGTTGATACTGGGTGAGGAAGAATATCCACAGTAGACTCCGTAGCCATAGGAATCTAGAATACAATTCGCTGAAATCACCGGAGAAGACATGTACAAATAAATGCCCGCCCATCCGTCCCACCTGACTGCACAGCTCATCGTGTTGTTGGATATCGTTGTGGAGGCGGTATGCCCTGAACAAGCAATGGCGTTTTCGCAATCAACGAAGTCATTGTTATCGATAGTGATCGTACTTCCCCCCGCTGTGTTCCCCAGATTCACTCCGTAGGAGCATTTTCTGATCGTGTTTCCTGTCAGAGTCAATCCGCCCGCGGAGTTATTATTCACCCCGCTATGGGCATATTCGATCAAACAGTCTTCGATCGTCCCTGTTCCATTGCTTACGAATTCGAAGCCGTCCCAATCGCAGGAATCCCAACCGACCTGTTCCTGATCGTAATCCTCGAAATCACAGCTGGAGGTGAAAGTGGCGTTCTGGCAGTTCAAAGTGCCGTACACCACAAATTCTACGACATCATGCGTGATTTTTCTGAACCTCACGACGGTTCCGGGTTCGATGGTGAGCGTGGCGGCGGGGTTGACCTGGGTGCGTCCGGTCACATAGTAGGGACTTCCAGCGGGATTCCACGTTGTGCTTGTATTGATAGCCCCCGATACTTCGCTCCCCCACAGGAAGTAAGAGCTGTGTATCAAAACATAGTCAAGGTCTATGAATCTGTATGCAAGAGAAGCCGTCCCTTGTTTCCCTGATGGGTTGTGTACGAAATCCACAGATACAACGATAACATCGTTGCGGAATTGATCGTATGCGAGCGTGCTTTTGTCGAAGGTGATATCCGGCGCCCCTTCGAATTGTTTAGCCAGAGCTCTTTTGGTTTTTAGCGAGTCGATGAGATCGGCCAGTTGTTGTTCGTCCCATGGATGATTTTCAAGCCCGAACAGGATCGTGCTCAAAAGACTCATCCCTAAAAAAACACAAAGTCCCAAGCCCAAGGTTTTATATGCTTTCATTGAACCCCCTATGCCTATAAATCTTCTTATTAATTTGACTCTGCGATGCTTGACCGTAAAATAATGTTCCATGTGTTTCTCCATAGTGTATCGTACTTTTATGGTCATAGGACTTAAGGAAGGATGGCCGTCACTTGACTGGTCAGCCACGGTATGAAGTCGACATAATCGGAAACATTGTCTCCCAAACCACTGGGATTGGTTGTGTAATTATACGGGCCAGAGGCATCACCCCACCAGTTATTCTCTGCATCGATCGTGATCCCAGAATCGAAGTTATACAGGCCATAGCCTGTGTTTCCTTCGATGTTATTGTTGTGGATGACAGGTGAAGCTCCGCTGCCACAGTAGAATCCGTAGAAGTTATTCTGGATATTATTCAAGGTAATGTCAGAAGAGGAAGAATAACATCTGATACCGGCATCGAATCCGGATATGGTATTGCCCGATATCACTGGCGATGCATTGGAGATTAAGACCCCTGTCAGGCTGTTCCATTTCGCAGCGCTGGCGATGGTGTTTCCATTAATCTCCAGAGCAGAGGTCATATTGACACAATCGATGCTTTCATTGCAGTCCGAGATCGTATTGTTTTCAATGAGATGTGTCCCGGTTTTGTCTTCGATCTCGATCCCGTCGTTGCATCTGCGAATCGTGCAATTGGATATGGCGATGTCCCCATCCGTTTCGATGAACAAGCCGTTGGCGGCATACTCGATGAGAGAGTCGTCCATGGTGCACACCCCGCTTCCCCTAATAAAGATTCCGTCCCAGTCGGCCTCTGTCTGAGTGATCTGCGTATTATCATAGGTCTCGAAATCACAGCTTGTGGTGAACGTCGCATTCTGACAATTCATTGTGCCGAAGACACTAATCTCTGTCTGGATCTCTCCATAATCGAACTTTCTGACGCGTACGACAGTCCCAGGTTCTATGTTCAGTGTAACGCCCACATTTACCTGCAGATATCCGGTCAGATAATAAGGGCTGCCTGCCGGATTCCATGTTGTATTCGCAGTGATTTCTCCTGCGATCTCTGTGCCCCACATCCAGTAGGAGCTGTGGATCCTGTTGAACTCCATATTGTCCCATTGGTATGCGATCGAAGCTGTTCCGTGTTGACTCGAAGGCACATGCTCGAAGTCCAGCGTGGCCACGATGACATTCGGCCTGAAGTCGTCAACGGCCAGCGTGTCCATGTCGAAGTCGATGTTCGGCTGTCCGTCAAAATGTTTGCCGATCAAGAATTTTGTCTCGAAAGAATCGATAAGTGCCTCCAGCTTTTCCCTGTCGGTTTTATGATTCACCTGCACGAAGGAAAAACTGCTGGGGGTGCTCCACAGGAAGAAGGCGAGTATACAGATAGTAATAGTTTTTATGGATCTCATTTCCCCTCCTTTTGTTGCATATATTCTCCAAAAAAATCTATGAGAAAAATAAACACTTCGGCATTGATAGATGTACTTTTAACTTTACCCTTTAAATTATCTTACTACTAATTATAGGGAAGAACAAACAGCATTGTGACTGCGGATGTCAGCCAAGGATCGAAATCCACATAATCGGAGACCGTATCCCCCAATCCGCTTGGATTGAGAGTCGCATGATAGGGGCCGGACACATCGCCCCACCAGTTGTTCTCTGCGTCGACTAAAGGGTTCACTCCATCATTGTAGAGACCATAGTTCGCGTTTCCCACCATATCGTTGTTGTGAACTATAGGGGAAGCCCCGTAATTGCATCTGATCCCGTAAACGTTGTTCAGGATAGAATTTGAATTCACCTCAGGGTATGAATCATATCGGCACATGATGCCGTAAGAAAATCCGGAAATCTCATTGGACGCAATCACCGGTGATGAATATGTACAGTAGATCCCGGAGTATCCTTCCCATTTCGGTGCGCAGGTTATGGTGTTTCCCGTGAGCTCTGTAGAAGATGTCATGTTTTGACAATAGAGGCCGTAATCACAATCGGTGAGTTCGTTATCGCTGATAAGATATATGCCTGTCGCACTCTCGAATTCAATGCCCTCATAGCACCTGCGAATCGTCGATCCGGACACTGTGACGTTCCCCGTACAGTCTACAAGCAGCCCGAAGCGGGCATATTCGATCAAGCAGCTGTCCATCGTGCATTCCCCATCTCCGAAAATATAGATCGCGTCCCAATCATATTTGTTCCACTCGGCTTGGGAGTCGTCATACGTTTCGAAATCACAGCTCGATGTGAATGTTGCGTTTTGGCAGTTCAATGCGCCAAAAACGTTAATTTCCGCGTAGTTAGTTCCCTCTTTCGCTTTTCTGAACCGCACCACAGTCCCCGGTTCGATGGTCAGCGTCACTCCTATGGGGACCTGAACATAGTCAGTGACATAATAAGGACTGCCTGCGGAATTCCAGGTGGTATCTCCCGCGAGATTTCCGGATACAACGGTGCCCCACAGCCAGTACGAGCTGTGTATCAACGTCATTTCCATATCCTCCCATCTGTAGGCAAAGGAAGCTGTACCCTGTTTTCCCGATGGGACATGCTCGAAATCGACAGTTGCAACGATGACGTTGGTCCGAAATCTATCATTGACCAATGTATCCATGTCGAAGTCGATGTTTGCTGCGCCGTCGAAGTTTTTTCCCAGGGCTCTTTTGGTCTTTGGTGAGTCGACAATTTTTGCAAGTTCATCCTCATCCCACTCTATAACATCTTGTCCAAAGCTCGAGCCAGTTAAAGAAAAGGCCACCAACATGGTTATAATCCCAAAGCTGATTATTTTATAAATTTTCATCGTACCCCCTGATTTTTCCATTTTTTTTCACGAATTTTCATCGTGCCCTCTGATTTGAAGTGTTCAGAGATTATCATCGATCCGTAAAGTATGATCACCTTTCAGTATAGAAACGAGGAGAGAGCCATGAGCACTTGACTCGTAAGCCAAGGCTCGAAATCGACATAATCTGAAACAGAATCGCCTAAACCACCCGGGTTGGAAGAATAGTTATAGGGACCCGTCGCATCGCCCCACCAATTGTCCTCGGCATCGATCATCACGAGATTATCATTATTGTGCAGCCCGTACGTGTTTCCTTCGATGTTGTTGTTATGAATGACCGGAGAAGATCCGTAGTAGCAGCGGATACCATAATTGTTATTGGTCAAAGTGTTCGACGAGACGACTGGCGATGAACTGTATCGGCACCTTATTCCGTAATCGAAGCCGGATATCATGTTCGATGTGACTGTCGGGGATGATTCGTAACAATAAATACCCGTATAGCCGTTCCAGTTCGATCCACAGGTTATTGTGTTGCCGGTTATGAAGGTCGCAGTAGGACGGTTATCACAATGAACCCCATGGTAGCAGTCTTGAATATCATTGTTTTCAATGGTATGGGTTGCTGAAGATGGCTGCATCATTGTTGCGTATTGACATCTGCGTAGCGTGTTTCCGGAGATCAGGCAGTCGCCGGTACAATTGAGATAAATCCCGTAGGCTGCATATTCGATGGTCGAGTCTTCGATCGTGCACACCCCGTTTCCCTTGAGGTAAATCCCCAACCAGTCGACCTCGTTGTATTGGATCTGGGAGTTGTCGTAGTTTTCAAAGTCACAGCTTGTGGTGATCGTTGCATTCTGGCAGTTCAGAATTCCAAGGATATCGATCTCCACCGCATCGTCGTTTGTGGACTTCCTGACGCGCACGACTGTGCCCGGTTCGATAGTGAGGGTGACACCCGACGAAACTACTGTGTAGTCGGTCACATAGTAGGGACTTCCTGAAGGGTTCCATGTGGTATCTGCATATAGAGTGCCTGAAACCTCTGTGCCCCACAACCAGTGGGAGCTGTGGATCAACTCATAGGCCATATTCCTCCACCTGTAGGCAAAAGAAGCCGTGCCGTGCTCCCCTGAGGGGACGTGCTCGAAATCCACCGTCGCAACAATCACGTTTGTCCTGAACTCATCGAAAGCCAATGTGTCCGTGTCGAAGTCGATGTTCGGCTGTCCGTCAAAGTGTTTCCCGATCAAAAGTTTTGTCTCGTAAGAATCGATCAGATGCGCAAGCTTTTGTTTGTCGATTTCTAAATGGTATTGAATGCGATCCGAGCTTTTCAGAAAACCGGCTGTGCCAACGCACAAAATCCCGATCAAAATGATTCTAAGAAATTTCATTTGCCCTCCTTCATTATGAATATATATGCTTCAAAAAAACTCAAAGATTGAACCCGATACATCATCCTTTGCGTTTCGCATCTATGTCAATCGCGACTCGTGAATAATCAAGGCTGACTAAGGGGAAAAAATAAACAGCATTGTGACTGCGGATGTCAGCCAGGGTTCGAAGTCGACAGAGTCGGAGACCGGATCTCCCAATCCGCCTGGGTTGAGTGACCAATGATAGGGGCCTGTGGCATCGCCCCACCAGTTGTTCTCGGCTACGAGTATGATCATGCTATCGCTGTTGGATAGACCATAGGTGATGTTTCCCGCGATATTGTTGTTTATGACAAGCGGGTTCGAACCGCTGACTGTAATGATACCATGGTTATTATTTTCGACAGTGTTTGCTGATATTTCAGGCGAGGAATTGTTTCTGCACCTGATCCCGTATGAAAATTGGCCGGAGATGATGTTCGAGGTGACCGCAGGTGAGGAGTTATCGTCGCAATAAATAGCCGCCCATGCTCCCCATTTAGACGCAGACGTGAATGTATTGTTGGAAACCGTTGTAGCCTGTGACTGTTGGTAACACACCACTGCTTCGTAGCAATCGATGAAATCGTTGCTATCGACAGTATGTTGAGGGAGTATCGACCATCTGGCCAGGTGAGCGCCAAAAGAGCATCTCCAAAACGTGTTGCCTGTGAGGCTAACTCCTCCATCTGAATAAACGTCGACGCCGTATTGTGCGTATTCGATCACCGAATCCTGGACCGTCCCGGCGCCCTCTCTATAGAAATTGATTCCGGTCCAATCACAGTCGTTCCACGTTACCTGAGAATTATCATAATTCTCAAAGTCGCAGCTTGAGGTGAAGGTTGCCCCCTGGCAAATGAGTATGCCTAGCACTTCGATTTCTATAGCTCTGTTGTTGAATTTCCGAACCTTCACGACCGTTCCTGGCTCGATAGTGAGTGTCACGCCATGCTCTACCGTTGTATTATCAGTGATATAATAAGGGCTTCCTGCCGAATTCCAGGTCGTGTCGGCACTGATATTTCCCGAAACAGCCGTCCCCCATAAAAAATATGAAGTATATATCCGCACGAAATCTGAATCGATCCACTCGTACGCAAGAGAGGCTGTCCCATGAATTCCGGACGGGATGTGTTCGAAATCCAGAGTGGCCACGAGGATGTGATCCCTGAAGGGATCGTAGGCCAGAGTGTCCATGTCGAAGATGATGTTAGGAATGCCGTCGATTGTATCGGCAATCGCCTTTTTTGTCGCTGCGGAATTTATGATAGCCGCCAATTTAGCCTTATCCGGAGCTTCATGGTCCTGTGTGTAAGCCCGCGCCCAAAAGGCGCACGTTATGAAACAGAAAAGCAAAATTGTAAGTAGTCCAATTTTATTAGCTTTCATTGTATCCTCTTT
>JASFEP010000186.1:0-8619 GCA_050124775.1 Candidatus Aminicenantota bacterium | reverse complement strand
AGACGAACTGCCTTTCTGAAGCACCAGATATATTTGATAGTTCTTGCCGCTCCAGTTGGCTTCCAAGGCAGCCAGGTCGATATTGAACTGGGGATAGGATCGGAATGTAAAGAAAAAATCGTACTGAAAATCAGACTCATCGGGGATGTGAACGACGCCGGATACGGTCATGTCCGCTCTTCCGCTGAGGTTGAGGACCTTTCCTATGGGCTCTTCGTTACCGAAATACTTTGTGACCATTGTGTCCCGAATCACGATCGAATTCGGGTTGGTAAGGGCTACGGAAGGATCTCCCTGATGGAAAGGAAAAGAAAAAATCTTGAAGAAAGAGGGATCGACGGTCAAAAAATCTGTTTCTGTAAAGGATTTTTCCTTGTAGCGGACGACCATATTGTCGGGGCGATACCGGGAAAAGGCGGTAATTTCAGAACACTCGTTCTGGAGAGCAGGTCCGAGAGGGAAAGGCAGCCAGGGATGAACCGAGACGCTGTCACTCAAAGGATCTTCCATGATCACTCTGTATATGTCCTCAGCATTCTCGTGGAACCTGTCATAGGAGAGTTGGTGATTGACCCAAAGAAGGATCAGGATGGAACAAGCGATCCCGACGGCTAAACCGGTAACGGAGATCAGTGAGTACCATTTTTGGCGCCGGATCTTGCGGAACGATATTTTTATGGCGTTCAGGAAGAGAGCGGGTGTAAATCCCCGCCCGCTGCCTGGTGGTGTCGCTAGAAGTCCATGAGAATAAGTTTTGTAGTACTCGCGTCCAATCACATCAGCACTCTCGACAGACGCCGTCGCCGCGTCAAATGCTTCTTCAGGGCTCTTTCCTTCATCGATGAGATCCTCTACCTCATCCCGTAGGTGGGCCTCCAGTTCGGCGATCATCCCGTCCTCGAGGACCGCTCCTCGTCTCAATTGCCGGATCCAATCCGAGATGGCCTCATCGATGTTGAATTGCGCGGAAGATTTTTTCGGATATTTCACGAACGGACCTCCGATGAACTCCACAGTTTGGAAAATACGCCCTGGACGGTCATCCACTGGGCTTTCTCCCTGTCAAGCTCCTCTCTTCCCGCATCTGTCAACCGGTAGTATTTGCGGAGCCTGCCTTTGTCGGATTTTTTCCATTTGGCTGCGATGAAACCATCTTTCTCTAGGCGATGAAGGACCGGGTAGAGCATCCCGAAAGACCATTCCAAATGACCACCGGATAGGATTTTCATTTGTTTTATAATCTGGTAACCATAGGTTTCTCCATCCCGAAGGATCGAAAGAAGAAGTGGTTTTGTCGATGCCGCGATGAGCGCTTTTGAAATCATCTTATACCTCGCAGAGCTTTATATATAGCACTGCTATATATGCAACTTGTATGCCAACTTTTCTCTTATGGGGTAAGATCACATTTTTTCCCCACATAAACAATAAGACTGTTCGTTTTTGCACAGAAAAGCGTACGAATTCGTACGTTCAGGAAATATGGAATCCGATTCAAATCGGAAACAAGAATACAAACCAAACAAATCATTGGAATGTGTGAGCAGGGAAGTGCCACTCATCAAAAATCGAGATTTGCGGAAATCGGCTTCTATTGTTGCTGTATCTGTTTTTGGGCTCAGCGTTGTGAATCCATCCGGAACTTGTATTCTTTGGGTGGTTCTGCACCCAAAAGATGTTTGACGAAATAATCCCACCGGCGCCTCGTGTAGTAGGATTCACGCCCGATCCCATGACCTCGGTTGGGAAGCAGAAGGAGGTCGAAATCCTTGTTGTGCGCGATAAGTTCGTTAACGACAAGAAGAGTGTTGTACATGGGAACGTTGGAGTCCATGGTACCATGGGCTAGCAGGAGCTTTCCCTTCAGGTTCTTGGCCAGAAGTTGGTTCGCCTGGTTATCGTAATTGGTGGTTCCGTCCGGATATGTTTCGAGCAAACCTTGCCACTTCTCTCCCCAGTCGTCCTCGTAGCAGCGGTTGTCATGATTCCCGGAACCGCTCACAGCCACCTTGAAAAAATCGGGATACCTGAGAATAGCATCCGTGGATGCGAATCCACCACCCGATCCCCCATAAATGCCCGCTCGATCGATGTCGATCCAAGGATGTCTCTCGGCGAGCTGTTTCATACCGGTGATCTGGTCGGGAATGCCATTATCCCCCATGTTTCCATAATAGGCTTCGTGGAATGATTTCGACCGCTGGGGCGTTCCCATAGCATCGAGAGAAACTACGATGAAGCCCAGCTCGGCCAGAGCCTGTTTGTCAGATCGCGAAGCCGAAAAACTGCGGCCGCGCACGCTCCCAGATTGAGGACCAGGATAGATGTAGTTGACGATGGGGTATTTATTATCGGGATCGAAATGAGTGGGTTTGAACATGTATCCATAGAGGTCGGTTTTGCCATCGCGGGCCTTGACCGTAAAGGGGATAGGCGGTACCCAATTTACTTCCTCGATGAGCTGGGAGATGTCGGCTTTCTCGATTGCCAGGATTTTCCATCCCTTGTTGTCAAAAACTTCGGTGACAGGCGACTCTACCGGTGTCGAATAGCTGTCCACGAAGTAAGATCCATTCGGGGAGAAGGATATCGTATGGTGAGAATTTATAGGAGTCAGGAGCTCCACATCGGATCCGTCTATGCCCACTCGATAGAGATAATGGTAATAGGGATCGCCCTGTTCCCGGCCGGCACCCGTAAAGTAAATCACGCGCTCTTTTCGATCTAGGTGCAAGACCTGGAGGACCGCCCAGCTTCCGCCGGTGATTCGCTTTTTCAGTTTCCCGGTATTTAGATCATAGAGATAGAGATGTCCCCAATCGTCACGCTCCGAGAACCAGATCGCTTCGTTCGATTCGGGCAGCACATGCCAGTTCACCATGTTGTATCCTGATTCAAAAAACGTATCGACTTTTTCCTCGAGCACATCCCGCACCGCGCCTGTTTTCGGATCGGCCATGCGGAGCACGACATGTTTGTGGTCTCGGGAAACGGAGCAAAAAGCCAGTTTTGATGAACCTGGGCTCCATTCGGCGTCGGCCAGCTCTCCAGTCCGCAGAGCGATGTGATCGGTGACCGTGGACCGATGGGGATCAGGAGGCATCTGAAGCCGTACGATCCGGGGACCATCGATCTGGATCACGACTCGATGGATGCTAAAGATCTCCTTGTCTCCGGGTAGGGGATACTTCCATGCCTCCAACTTGGGATGTCCCACGTTGGTCGTCACAAGGTACATCTCTCCGCGACCTCTGCCATCATGCTGGAAGGTGGCGATCTTCTTGGAATCGGGAGACCAGAGCACAACAGGCCGGTCGCTCTTTATCCAGCCGGCGTTGTTCGTTGCATAGCCAAAATCCTCCACGCCATCGCTCGTAAGCTGCGTTTCCTCTTTGGTCTCAAGGTCTCTGATCCAAAGATTATAGTCACGGATAAAGGCCCCGAGTTTCCCATCGGGTGAAACCATCATGTTGCGGTGCATTTCGACATCGATTTCTTCTGTTAAACACTGACCTGTATGCATATCATAAGTGCACTTCGTAGATTCAACTGTAAAAATGAGAGAATTCCGGTCTTTAGAGAATTCTATGCTATCGAAAGGCAGTTTGAAGGGTTCGTACGACTCTCCCATAGCCTGCGACAATGCCGAAGCTAATTTTTCATGGTCGAAGGCTCTTTTTCTCTGCTTTTCCTTCACATCCACCCAAACGAATTCATGCCCTTCTGGGATCGTGTTCCGGTACCAGAAGCAATCTTCTCCGATCCAGGTGGGCCTCACACTTCCCCCGTAAACCAACGGGTCTGTATGAAAGCTCATGAACTTCTCAGCACGCAGATAATCTTCCTCTGTAAGCACGAGATTGTCTTGCTGCTTTTGATGTTGCAGATGAGAATTTGCGATCGCATTAAAGGCAACAATCAACAAAATTCCAAAAACTACCAATGATAGTAATCTGGGTAATGTTTTCAAATCCTTCCTCCTATTTTTGGTTTTCGAGAGTATAAAAACATACATCAATTTCAGCTCAAAAACAAACCAATTTGTATGAGGGCCTATTTATATCCAGATAATCGATTTGGGACGAAATGCAAGATTTTGGGATAAAATGCAAGATTCAGGGACGAATTGCACATTCTTGGGACGAAATGCAAAAACTAGGGATGAAATGCACGCGTTAGGCACGAAATACATATCCCAGGCAAAGAATGCAGAAAAGCTATAATATTCTGCTTCTGTCAATCTTGTTAGCTTTGCACTTAAACGTCTCTTTTTACCCCCAAAATGATGTGTTTAAGCCTATTTTTCTGCGGAAAATTCGATTTAACTTATTTAATTTTAATAATTTAGCCTGGCCCGTCCCCAATTCACATGGTGGCAGAGTGATCTTTTGCCTTATCTTAAGCAAACATACAAACACATCGTCTCTTCTGGTGAGATAGCACCATTCTTCCTTCCAGGTGCTTCAGATGCGCGATTATTTCGACAGTTAGGAATTAAATGTTATGGTTTCTCTATATTAACGGAAGAAATAGACTTAAAGACTATGACTTCTATGATACACGGAAAGGATGAAAAGGTGCCCCTAGAAGCAATTCATAAATCAACTCGATTTTTCGCCGAATTAGCACAAAACTTTCTTGGTTAAAATGCTTTATTTTCTTTTCAGCAAATATTTTATGAATGGTTTTCCTTCCAGCTTGGTGTATTTGAAGTCGACTTCGTCTCCGAATTCCGTGCCATCGAAGTCGAAGGGCTCATAGAATTTGGTGTATTTGAAATTCGAATCCCCCTTGAATAACGCATTTTTATAACTGACACCCTTCGGGAACTCCGTGTACTTGAAATTCGCCTCTTCTTGAAATTCGGAATTACTGAAATCGACCTTTTGGGGAAACTTCGTGTACTTGAAGTTTGCGTCTTCAGAAAACACGGAATCGGCAAAACTGACTTCCGTAGAAAACTCCGAATACTTGAAGAGCGCCTCTTCCTCGTAGGTCGTTTTCGAAAAATCCGCATTCTCGTGAAATTTGGAATATTTGAATTCAGACATTCCTTGAAATTCGCATCCCTGGAACCTGACATCATCATGAAAAACGGCGTTGTGTGTTTCGTTTTTATCTTCATCATGATAATAGGCGATCACATCGTCTTTGAAGGTGCAGTCGACAAAGCTAAGGGGGCTTCGTACATGATACCAGAAGACTTTTGTGCTGTTGCGTGAACGCTTGTTGTTTTTATCCGGCACCTTGTCCTGAATAGTCGTCAGATCGAGGTCTCCGACGATCTCTACTCCCTTGTAGTTCACGGCCTTTCCTTCATCGATGCTTTTCAGGATGTCTTTAGCATTGACGCTGGATTGAGCGAAGGCTGAAACGGAAAAAAGCATCAAAACGGGGATGATTACAAAAAGCTTTCTCATAGCACACTCCTTTGAACAATCATAATTAAAAAAATGGATAGACTCATACTTCCTCTTATCTATTAAGACGGCCTGTCGGGAAAAAAGTTTACAAACTAAAAAAAACGAGTCTTATGAAAATGCCCATGAACAGATAAAAGCGGAGATTCACTCATATCGCAGCGAATCCACCGGATTGGTTGTTGTCGCTTTAAGGGACTGCAAAGAGACTGTAAGAACTGAAATGACCAAAGCCACGCCGCCGGACACCACAAAAATCTCCCAGCCAATGGTAATCCGGAAGGCAAAATTCTGCAGCCATTTGTGCATGGTATAATAGGCCACAGGCCAGGCTATTATGTTAGCCAATGCTACCCACTTCTCTCAATCATGCTAACAGAGCACTCCCTAGAACCAAAATAGAGTTAAGTCGAACTTTTTGAAAAGTTGGACGTACTTTGGAGTGAGGACTTCAGTAATATTTATTGCCCCGAAAGACCAATATACTTCTAATTTTATATAGAAATAACAGAGGTCATCATGAAAAAAATCACAAATAGTATATTCATAGTCTTACTTGTGTCCTTTTGGATCCACCCTCAATTACAATCCCAAACTCGAGATCGTTCCGAGGTGCCGGAGAAATACAAATGGGATCTGACACATCTGTATAAGTCCGATGAAGACTGGTATGAAGCCAAGTACAAAGTATCTGAACGGATGGATACTCTTTCTCAGTTCAAAGGGAAGTTCGCCGAATCATCGACAAATCTGAAGGACTGTTTACAATTTTCCACAGAACTACTTAAAGAATTAAGACGCTTGAGCAGTTATTCCTGGAATAAAACGAGACAGGATTTGCGAGATTCCAAGTACAGGGCTATGGACCTAGAAATGAACCAGCTGTTTACAAAGTACAATGCCTATGCCTCTTTCATTAAGCCCGAGATTTTGGCCATGGAAAAAGAAACCGCCAAGATATTTTTAGAAACAGAACCGGGGCTCCAGCCTTATACATTCTTGTTAAACGACATCCTGCGCCAGAAAAAATATATTTTATCCGAGGCCGAAGAAAAAGTGATCGCCCAAGCGGGCCGGATGTCGTCTGATCCTGCTTCCATTTACAATACACTTATCAATTCTGATTTTGCTAGAACGAAGGTTACGCTCAGCAGCGGAGAGACCATCAAACTCGATCGGGCCGGATACCAGCGGTATCGAAGGACGTCCAACAGGAAAGATAGAGAGCTTGTATACAAGACATTTTATGGTGATGTGAATAATATGCGTGACACATTCGGTGCTCTGATGAATGCCAAAATCAATGCGAATATCTTTAATACCAGGGTGAGGGGATACAAGGATTGTCTTGAAATGACGCTCGAGCCCAATAACATTCCTGTAGAGATTTATCACAATCTCATCGCCAACGCGAATAAACACCTGGATGAGTTCCACCGTTACTTGAAAATCAAAAAGCGCTTATTAGGCAGGGATTCAGTTGAGTATATAGATCTTTCCGTACCGGCGTTCGGAGATCTCGACCTGAAATATGATCTTGAGGAGGCCAAAGAGCTGATTCTCGAGTCACTGAAACCGCTGGGTGCTACATACACTTCCGTTGTAAAAAAAGCCTTCGAAAGCCGCTGGATCGATTACTATCCCACGCATGGCAAGCGGTCCAATTCATACAACGATATGGGTGCGTATCGTGAACATCCCTATATCCTCACGAACTTTATGGGGCGATACCAAGATGTCTTTGCACTGACGCACGAACTGGGTCATGCCCTCCATAGATATTATGCCGATAGATCTCAATCTTTCCCGGCATCGAATTATCCTTCTTTTGTGGCCGAGGTGGCTTCCATATTCAACGAAAAACTGTTGATACGTGAAATATTGAATAGTATTGAAGACGAAAATGCCCGCCTTTATCTCCTGATGAACAGCATCGACAGGTCCCTATTCGATCGCGCTCAGATTTCCGAATTCGAGTTGAGGATTCATCAAGAAGCTGAAAGAGGAAATGCTTTGACCGGGGATTCTGTCTCCCGGATTTATCTCGAAACCCTTAGAAAATACTATGGACACGACCAGGGAGTATGTACTATCCCGGACTATATTGATATGGCTTGGATTTTCGACCGCCTCCTGTTCCTGCGCACCTATCATCTTTATGTGTACGCTACATCACAAATCGCTGCAACGTCTTTGGTAGAGAAAGTACTGGCTGGAGAAAAGGATGCCGACCGTAAATACCTGGATTTTCTTTCAGCCGGTGGTTCGGACTATCCGGTAAATCTTCTGAGAAAAGCCGGAGTGGACTTGATATCAGAGGAACCTTTCGCCCAAACGATGGATGTAATGGTCCGAACGATGGATGAGATCGAGAATATTATTGGGCCAACTTCTCACTGACGAAACCGTTGAGATTGATTCCATCGCCCGCAGCCTGCACAGCAAGCCGTCGGTGAACGGTCGGCGGTATCTTCACCACAAATTTCCCAATGAATTTTTTGCTCGAAAAGGATACAGGAGGGGATTCTCTGCTTCCTGTTTTTTATTTGAAGAGACGATTTCGCCCTGCGGGATTTCTCATCGAGCAGGAATTTTTTATTTGACCGGAATATTCAGTTTTGATATTTTCATGAGTCTGACAAAGGAGGTTATGCTATGAAAGAATATCTTATTCTAGTCTTAGTGGCGATTGGATTACTGTTTTCTGCGTGTTCAAAAACAGAAGATGTGGCTGAAGAGGCGGCTATTAATGGTAATCCATTTTTTAGCGAATGGAGCACTCCGTTCAAAGTCCCGCCATTCGACAAGATCAAGCCTGAACATTATATTCCGGCCTATGAGAAAGGGATGGAGGAACAGAAAGCGGAAATAGACGAGATCGTCAATAATCCAGAAGCTCCGACGTTTGACAATACGATCGGCGCTTTGGATAGATCAGACAAGCTGTTTTCCAATGTGTCCAGGGTTTTCGGCGGCCTGAGCGGTGCCAACACAAACGATGAACTCAAAGAGATACAAAAAGAGATGGCGCCCCGGTTATCGGCCCATCGGGATGAGATCAACCTGAATAAAAAACTGTTCGAGCGGATAAAAACCGTTTACGATCAGAGGGAAGGACAGGATTACACAGATGAGCAGACGTATTTGCTCGAAAATCTTTACAAAAGATATGTCCGGAACGGTGCGGAACTCAACGACG
>JASFEP010000185.1:0-8636 GCA_050124775.1 Candidatus Aminicenantota bacterium | reverse complement strand
GACGGAAAAGGTGAACAAAAAGGGGAAAGCCCCCTTTAAAGATCGCGATTCCCGTTTGAATGGATGGAGGAATGGATAAACACCTTAATCCCACAAGATTTGAGGTGGGTGAATATCAGACTCGCATCAAAGAAAGATTGTCCGCCTGGGCGGGTCAGAAGCTTGTGCAGCGTCTTTGGCGCAAAGATCACACGCTCTGGTCTGCGGAGCCCGTAGCGGAGCTCTCCGACAGATTGGGATGGTTGACTCTCCCTGATGTTGAGCATAAAGACCTGGATGATATGGCCTCTTTCGCAGAAAAAGTGCGATCAGATGGTTTTACTCGAATCGTGTTGCTGGGAATGGGGGGATCGAGCCTGGCACCTGAAGTCTTTGCCAGGTGTTTTGGATCTTCGCCAGGATATCCCGAGCTCACCGTCTTGGATAGCACGCATCCTGAGGCCGTCCGGTCTCTTGAAGATCGTTTGACTTTCGCGGATACGTTGTTTTGCGTCTCTAGTAAATCCGGGACCACACTGGAAACCCTCTCCCTATACAAATATTTCTGGGGGAGGGCCAATGAGCAAAGCACAAAACCGGGAAAGCAGTTTTTGGCCATAACGGACCCCGGGTCGCCACTCGAACGTTTGGCCGTCGAACGGGGATTCAGGGCGGTCTTCCTGGCTCCCCCCGACGTCGGCGGGAGATATTCTGCACTCAGTGTATTCGGTCTCCTGCCCGCGGCTCTAATCGGAGTGGATATCCACAAACTATTATCAAAAGCACACGATGCTGCAGAGGAATGTGCACATTCGATACCGGATAAGGCTCCTGCGGGCATAACATTGGGTGCTACACTCGGGGAGCTTTCCTCAGTCAGAAACAAAGCCACGTTGATGACCACACCCTCATTGAACAGCTTCTCCGACTGGGTAGAGCAGCTTGTCGCAGAGAGTACGGGAAAGGAAGGAAAAGGGATCCTTCCCGTCGTCAATGAGCCGATGGATATGGCCGGAGATCGCGACAGCGACAGATTGTTCATCGGGCTTTTCCTAAATGGCGAGAAGGATGGAGGCCTTGTGGACTATTTTGATGCACTTTCCGGTTCCGGACATCCTGTCGTCCGCATACATCTGAATGATCGGTATGATCTGGGTCGGGAGTTTTTTCATTGGGAAATCGCTGTGGCTACGGCGGGGATTGTGATGGGAATAAATCCCTTCGATCAACCTGACGTCCAATTGGCAAAGGATTTCACAAAAAGGATAATGCTTGATGACAAAGGACCGGAGCGCGGGAAAGAGATATCGGAGACGCTTGATGTTTCAGACAGCGATATGTTGCGCGCGGCCCTTGATAGCTGGGTGTCTCGAGCTCAGCGCGGAGACTATATCGCATTGCAAGCATTTCTCCCGCCGAGTTCGGCGATCACAAAAGCCCTTCGAACACTGAGGCTTAAACTGATGCATCGCACCCAATTGGCGACGACGCTGGGATTCGGACCGCGCTTCTTGCACTCGACGGGGCAGCTCCATAAAGGGGGTCCGAATAACGGCCTTTTCCTCCAGCTTGTGGATGATCCCGGGAGCGATCTCCCTATTCCAGAGATGGATCTGACCTTTGGTCAGATAATTCGTGCCCAATCCATCGGTGATTTTCAAGCTTTGATCCGAAGAGAAAGGCGTGTTTTGCGTGTGAATCTTCAGACAGACGTAATCCCGGCACTCGAATCGCTCCAGAAATCGATCATCCGATAATCAGTCACCGGGAGTCCGTATTGTGGGCTTCTTCAACTATTCCTAGCGAAAGGCTTTTCTGGTATAGTGTTTACGAGGCCTTAGAGAGCTCATCCTGGAAAATTGGCTCTTAACGGAGGGGACCTGTGGATAAAAAAAAATATCATACTCTTTCTGTTATGATAGAAATCCCCAAGGGAAGTCGAAACAAATACGAGTATGATCACAAATCACAATCAATCAAGTTTGACCGCATGCTTTTTTCTCCGGTCCATTATCCCAGCGATTATGGATTTATTTGCGATACTTTCGCAGAGGATGGAGATGCGCTGGATGCCCTTGTGCTTGTTTGGGAACCCACATTTCCTGGATGCCTCATCGAAGCCAGGCCTGTGGGTATGTTCAAAATGTACGACGAGAAAGGTCCTGATGACAAGATCTTGTGCGTTCCTCTGATGGATCCCTTGTGGAGTCACATCAAGGATCTTTCCGATGTGCCTCCTCATCTGCTCAAAGAGATAGAGCATTTTTTCTCCGTCTATAAAGATCTCGAAGATAAAAAAACGGGCGTTGAAGGATGGCATGACTTGGAGACGGCTCTGGAGGTCGTCAGAGAGTCAAGGCTTAGATTTCAGGCTCGTCAAAAGGAAAAAGGATAATGATGGATTTTTTTAAAAATTTTAATTCCCACAGGAAAAAATCGAAAAGGTTTCAGCATTTACAAAATTTTATTCGAAGAGTTATGACTATGGCTGTTTTGGTCGTGATGCTCGTGATCATCTACACATGTGCTCCGAAGTCAGAAAGATCTCTCACAAAGTTTGTTAATCCCTTTATCGGCACAGGCGGACACGGTCACACATATCCAGGAGCCAGCCTTCCTTTCGGCATGGTGCAGTTGAGTCCCGATACGAGACTGCGGGGTTGGGATGGCTGCTCCGGATACCACATCACCGATACGGTGATCTACGGATTCAGTCACACTCATCTGAGCGGGACCGGAGTGTCCGATTATGGAGACATCCTTATGATGCCTACGGTCGGCGCGCTAAAACTCGATCGGGGAAGTCCAGAGGATCCGGAGTCGGGGTATTGTTCGCGATTTCTGCACGAGAGAGAAGAGGCATCTCCTGGATTCTATAAGGTCTTTCTCGAGGACTACGGGATCGGAGTGGAACTCACCTGTTCGGAGCGTGTTGGATTCCACAAGTATAGCTTTCCAGAGGGAGAACAAAATAATATCCTCTTCGACCTCACACACAGAGATCAGGTGCTGGAGTCGCACCTGCGGATAGTCGGAGATACCCAGGTCGAGGGGATGCGGCGTTCCCGGCAGTGGGCACAGGACCAGCATGTCTATTTTGTGGCTCGCTTTTCCAAGCCGTTCGACAGCTTCGGGATTTCCCAGGATGAAATGATCACAACCGAACTCCGTGAAGTTGCGGGAAAAAATCTCAAAGCTTATGTTCGATATTCCACAAAGAATAATGAGAGGATCTTCGTCAAAGTCGGCATATCAGCCGTGAGCATCGATGGCGCGCGAAAGAATCTGGAGACGGAGATCCCCGGTTGGGAATTTAAGCGCGTAAAAGAAGAGGCCGAACGCAAATGGAATCGGGCCCTGAGTAAGATCCGGGTCGAAGGGGGGACGGACGAGCAGATGACCATCTTCTACACAGCTCTTTACCACTCTCTTCTCAATCCCAATATCTATATGGATGTGGACGGTCGATACAGAGGAATGGATCTCGAAGTCCATCAGGCACAAGATTTCGTGAATTATACGGTTTTTTCCCTGTGGGACACATACCGTGCGACACACCCGCTGTTTACGATCATCGAGCCGGAAAGGACGGTCGATTTTATCAAGACATTTCTCAGACACTATGAGCATGGAGGAAGGCTGCCCATGTGGGAACTGGCTGCCAACTACACGGGCTGTATGATCGGGTATCATGCGATCCCCGTCATTGCGGATGCGTACATGAAAGGCATCCGGGACTATGATGTTGAGAAGGCCTTAGAAGCCATGAAATACAGCGCTGATCTCGATCATCTCGGTTTGAAATATTATAAAACATTGGGTTATATCCCGGCGGACAAAGAGTCGCAATCCGTGTCCAGAACCTTGGAGTATGCCTACGATGACTGGTGTATCGCACAGATGGCAAGGGAAATGGGACGGAAAGAGGATTTTAAAAGGTTCATCAAGCGTGCTCAGTTCTATAAAAACGTGTTCGACCCCAATTCGGGTTTCATGCGGGCGAAAATGAACGGGCAATGGTTTTTTCCCTTCGACCCTGCCGAAGTGAATTTTAATTACACCGAAGCCAATTCCTGGCAGTACAGCTTTTATGTGCCTCAAGATGTCTCCGGTTTGATCCGGCTTATGGGAGGAAGGGAGAAATTTATCGAAAAACTCGATGGATTATTCAACGCCGAACCGGAGATATCGGGAACACGTCAACCGGACATCACCGGGCTGATCGGTCAGTACGCCCACGGGAATGAGCCTAGCCACCACATGGCTTATCTCTATAGCTACGCCAAACAGCCGTGGAGAACGCAGGAGCGGGTTAGAGAGATCATGGTCAAGCTGTACGGGGCAAAGGCAGATGGATTGTGCGGCAACGAAGACTGCGGCCAGATGTCGTCATGGTATGTATTGAGTGCGCTGGGCTTTTATCCGGTTTGTCCCGGGAACGGCCAGTATGTGATCGGTACGCCGTTATTTCCGAAGGCAACGGTCGATCTCGGAAACGGAAAGACATTCGTCATCGAAGCGAATAACGATCCGAATAGAAATATCTATATCCAAAGTGCGAGTTTAAACGGAGAGCCTTACCGGAAGTCCTATGTGTTGCATAAGGATATTGCGGCTGGCGGGGGATTGGTCTTTGAGATGGGATCCGCACCCGGTTGGGAGTGGGGGAGTCAGGAGGGAGATATACCACGTTCAGAGATCACGAGTTTTGAAATAACACCGGTTCCTTTTATTGCTTCTGGAGATAGGACATTTTCGAAATTCACGGAGATGGTTTTGGATTCCTTAACACCTGATGCTGTCATTCACTTCACATTGGATGGGAGCGAACCGACCCTTCGATCTCCCCTATTTAAACAGCCGGTCCGGTTGAGCAGGTCCTCGACTGTCAAGGCGATGGCTGCAAAAGAGGGGCAAGACCCGAGTTTTGTCATGGCAGCCACATTCACGAGGATCACGCATAACCGAAGGATCACTCTGAAAAATGCGTATAGTTCGCAGTACTCTGCAGGGGGTGATTTCGCTCTGATCGACACGATTCGTGGAACGGACGATTTTCGGACGGGAACCTGGCAGGGCTATCACGGAGTGGACCTAGAGGCTGTGGTCGACCTGGGAAGAAAAGAGTATATTCGGAGACTTTTTGTCGGCTTTCTCCAGGATCAAAATTCCTGGATCTTCATGCCTCTCGAGGTGGAATTTGCCGTATCCGATGATGGACAGAATTTCCGTATTATCGGGATATCGACAAATGATATCCCCCCGGAAAAAGAGGGGGCGATTCGCAAAGATTTTAGCGTGTCATTTCAACCTATTCAAAGCCGATTCGTTCGAATAAAAGCAAAGAATCGCAAAAAATGCCCCTCTTGGCACGAAGGTGCGGACAACAAGGCTTGGATCTTCGCGGATGAGATCGTTATTGAATAATCCAGATGAATAATCCTGATCAGTAGACATAAGAAAGGTTCAGCGCGGCAAAACTGTTCCTTCGTTTTTCGGTTGTGAACTTTTTCGTCCAGAACACATAGGTGAAGCTGAAATTGAAATCGCCCACGATCAAGCTCAATCCCGTCAGGATATTGGCCGTAAGTGGCTCTTTCTTCACACTGTGGCTATCCAGAAATGTGTTCCCATCTAGAAAAATATTCCGAGCGACAGCTTGACCATCGATAGCAAAAAAGGCATGTATGCCCAGATCTCCTCGGCTCCTGGCGTTGATGTTGCAATCCCCTCCGGGGCGGAATGGGCCCATGCCGAAATCATCGGGAAGTTTCCATCCCAGTCGGATCTGATATCCCACATTGGCATAGATATACACGTTTCCCAATCCTCCTCCAAAGTGGGGGATGAGTTCGAATCCGAAACCTTCATTCCATCCGGCCGCGTATAATTTGACCTTATGTTCATAGATCATCTGGACTGCGGGTTCATCTTTGAGTTGATTATCCCATCCCTCTGGCGTTTGATTGTTCAGGAGAAAATGTGTGGCCTTCTGGACCTGTTCTGCGTAAGAATGGGGGCCAACGATACCGAGGTCGAATTCAAAGGTGTCCATCCATTGGCCGTTTCTTCTGTGGAGACCGAATCCTAGGTAAAGGTACCCTGCATACGGGCGGTCTTGTTCATCCACTTGTGTGAGTTTCAAGTTATCCGGGGTGTATATGTTTTGTCCGATCGAGAGTGAGATATAATTCTGGAAACCGGGCTTTTTATTGAATTTATCGTTCGAGTACCAGCTGAACCTGAACCCATGAGTGAACCCCCGGTCCGTACTCATAAATGTATCGTTCTCGAAATAGATATGGAATGAGCCGTTATCTTTTTTTGGGGCGGTTTGTGTTACGGCAAAGACAGGCATGAGAAGACAAAGGATGATTATCGCGATAAAAGCTTTTTCACTACAGAGTTTCACCTGTATCCTCACTCATATATTTTGTCGTTGCAGGGCAGGGAAATTTGGAAGTGATGTTGTTTGTTTTATGTGGAAGCATTTTTATGGTCTCATGTGGACGATTCAAGAAGCAAGCCATAAGACATCGCCGCATAAGTTCGGCGGGTGGGGCCGGGAAGAAAACACTTCGAACTCGTCTTTTTCCTTTTTTAGGATCGTGGATTCTCCATGGCCTGGATAAATGATCGTGTTTTCGGGGAGTACGAATATCTTATCCTTGAGAGACTTTATGATCTGAGTGAAAGCTAAAGGCGTGTTTGTTCGTCCGGGCCCGGAGGGAAAAAGCGTATCTCCGGAGAAGAGGTAACGGCTATAGAAAAAACAGAGTCCCCCGGGTGTATGTCCGGGCGTGTGTATCACGCGAAGATTTGTCTTACCGAATGATATGCGGTCTCCGTCATTGCAATAAAAATCTGGGACAAG
The DNA here is from genome assembly GCA_050124775.1 of Candidatus Aminicenantota bacterium. Classification (GTDB taxonomy): domain Bacteria; phylum Acidobacteriota; class Aminicenantia; order Aminicenantales; family Aminicenantaceae; genus WTAW01. The sequence goes on along the minus strand of JASFEP010000185.1, from coordinate 1,783 downwards.
CGGCAATTTGTCTGCGCCGTCGGGATGTGCTCCGACGGGAATCTTCAGCCTGTCTTTAAGTTCTCGAAGAGCGTCTGTATGGTCGAAGTGACTGTGCGTGATCAAAATGTGCATCGGATTCGTCTCCTCCAATTTTGCGATGATTTTTGCCGCCTCGCCGGGTGCATCGATCAGCACACTGTCTCGAGTGGATCGACACGCAAGGATGTAGGCATTCGTTCCATAAGGGGCTGTTTCGATCTTCTGGATATCGATATTCTTATCTTGTTCTACAACCGGCATTGCTAAATATTTTGTTTCCAGAGTTTTTTCAATTCTTTTTCCATACGGGCAGGCGTCCCGGGGTGTAAGGCGCGCCCAATCCCTCCAATCTTTTCTCGATCCTGACGACATCTTCGGATGCGATCGCCTTCAATCGGGCCAAGGCGGGCTCGAACCTGTCCGCCGCGATTGCATAGGCATCCCTCTGGGTTTGAGTCGGCGCGGATGTCGACCTGGACTGTTCATAAGCGATGTTCCTCACCCTTCTGTAGATTCCAGGCACGGCGTCTTTGTCTGCCCGCTGCATGGTTGTATCGCTGTAGAATTCGATCCGGAGCGCTTTGACTTTATTTTCCAACGCATCGATATCTGAAATGAGCTCATCATCGGGAGCAATGCTTTTAAGCGCTTCCCTGTATTGACCGATCTTCTCCGAAATATCGCCCAATACCCTGGTGGACGCAGAAATAGCCCTGCTCAGCTCTCTCACTTTTTTCTGGAATTCCACCAATTCCGCACGATCTTCGGCCGGCAGGGACACATTCGCCAGGGTCACGACCTCAAAATGTACGGGATCTGTGAGTTTTGTGACCTCTCCGTTCTCGAATTTGGATAAAAAGACCTTGTAAGTGCCCGGCAGCACAAAAGTGCTGGAAGGGCCGCTTCGAGTCGGATCCGTATCGCTCGTGCGAATTGGGTTTAATCCCGGATATTTGAGATCCCAATTCATCCTATGAAATCCTGCTGTGGCCTTTCCTCTCAATGTTCGTATGACTGTACCGTCCTCATCGAGTATCGAAAAGATCAGATAGGGCTCCTTTTCTTCCTCCTCTGCTCTCAATTGCTCGTATGTCGGGTAGGGAACGGGTTTTTTCTCTTTGATGAGCGCTTGTTCTTTGTCTTTGCGCTTTTCTTCCAAGGTTTTTATGTCATCTTTGATGTAATAGTTGAAAGTCGCTCCCACAGGAGGGTTCGGAGCTGTGAAGTAGTTCTCTCCCTGGAATGCCTTCGATTGGGTCCCCAATGAGCCGAGCGGCGCGCTCTCGACGAACATCAAGGCCTTTTTGACCGGGAAGATGTGGGCCTCCTTTCGGTCGACCACGGATTTGAGATCCCTCAAGGGTGTGTAATCATCCAGCACATAAAATCCCCTCCCAAAACTGGCCAGGACCAAGTCGTTCTCCCTCGTCTGAATGGCGATATCCCGTATGGCTATCACCGGGAGGCCTGCCTTGAGCTGTTTCCAGCTCTGGCCGCCATCGACAGTAAAAAATAGCCCGAATTCCGTGCCTGCAAAGAGAAGATCTTGATTCACATGGTCTTCGGCCAGGGCGTAGACCGACCCTCGTTCGGGAAGGTTCGAAGAGATGGACACCCAGCTATTCCCCAAATCGGTGCTTTTCAGGATGTAAGGCTTAAAATCACCGCTCTTATGATTGTTGAATGCGGCATAAACGGTATTTCGGTCGTGTTGCGAGGCTAGGACTTCATTGACGTAGGTTCTCTCGGGAATTCCGGGGAA
>JASFEP010000184.1:0-8676 GCA_050124775.1 Candidatus Aminicenantota bacterium | reverse complement strand
GCCATACCATGGATTCCAACGCACATGGAAACCCCATGTCCAATGGTGAGGATAGTAATACCGGCCGTACCAGGGGCGATAATACCAGCCGGTACCGTAAACGATCGTCGGTCCATAGATGTAACTTCCCATATATCCGGGATAGTAGCCCACATAGACCACGGAAGGGGTCGTGTCATACACATAGACATATTTCGTGTTGTAATGGGGGCAACTGGGGGGGATCGTATAGATCACATCCGGCACCTTATCGCAAACTTCCCAAGGACCATCCGCCTTCTTCGAAACATACCAGACAGCTTCACTGCAGCAATAGTAGGTATTTTCTACCTTAAAGACGGCCGAAGATGTATTCGCCGCATATTCGACTTCAGTGCCTTCGGCTTTTTCGAACTTGGGATTTCCGTCATATTCCACCTTCAGGTCTTTCCCACTATCTCTTTTGATGGCGGATGTCTGCGGGATCTGTGCATCGAGCACGGCCTCCTTGGCCTGTTCCGTCCCTGCAATAAAGGATAGGAGATGCCCGTTTTCGGAATCCTCGGGGATATTCTTAAAACTTTCGGGCAGCTCATCTGATGGAATGTGTGCCCACGGACCGTTTAATAATTTACTGGCATACCACCTCCCGGAGAGAAGGACCAGATACTGCTGGGTGGCCATGTCCATTAGCAGGTCACTCTCTGTATTCGTAACATAGAGGAGGTCAGTTTCCTCTATGGGGGCGTAATCCGGTTTGCCGTCGATCACAACGAGTTCCGTGGGATCAGTGGCCACGACAACTTTGGGAAGTCGGTCGTCGGTTGCCTCGATTTTCGGCATATCTTCGGAATCTTTCGGAGTGATCTGGGAGACTTCTCTGGGCAACCTCTTTGCCTCTGACCAAGGTCCCATGATATTAGAAGATATCATCCAGAGTTCGCCACCATTCAAGAAATAGGCCTTGGACTGCTTTTCATAGACGATCAGAAAAGGTGTGTTCACGACTCGTTCCAGGTTCGAGTTTTCGATTTTCTCCCTAATGGGTTCGCCGTCGATGAAAACAAGTATTGCGGGAGAATACTCGATCAAAATCTTAGGGGGATCGTTCTTCAAGTTCTCTGCAGCAATCCGTTCCTTCTCAGACATATCCAGGCCGGCGAGCAATCTGTCGAGCGAAATATTCATCTCCCACTTCGGGATCTCCTGCTCGAGAAATTCGGATAACTCTTTTTCTTGCTCTGGCTTGGAGTCGGGAAATCTTGTCCTAGGAATTTTGACGTTAATAATGGTCACCATCCTTGTGTCTCGATCCGTTTCTACCCGAGCTTTATACCAAATGGCCCCGAATATAGGCTCTGTCTCTCCATTTAAGGTCACAGAGACTGCTGCTCGGCCTTCAATAATGTCATTTTTAAAGCTGTCAACCTGAGGTTGATAAATGGTGACCGTGGCTTTGGGATGTTCGAGCACGCGTGGCCATCCGACGTCAGCCGCGATCGGTTCCTGTGATTGGGCAAAAGACAAAGCAAAAAACAGAAAAAGCGTAGTCGCAATAAAAACAAAAGAGTTTTTAAGATGCTTAACCATGCAATTCCTCCCTTCTTTCAAAGTTTTTCTATAACAGCACCAAAAAGTCCTGGCCCCCTCTTACAATTTTCAACAAATCAAGATCCACGCAAGAGACTATTCTGTGAGCCCTATCAAATGTAGCCAGGATAACAAACTCAACTTCTTTTTTGTGTGCTCGTTAAAGATATTTTCTCACTGAGTTGGAGGAGGAAAATTCTCCATCGCTTTGGTTACGACCTGGTCGATGATCTTGTCGATTTTTTCCGGAGTTGGGTTTGATGGGAGAGATTTGGATGCGACGCCTCGCCATACCAGCTCGTCCTCTGCATTATCGACTATGTCGATTATGAGGGATCCCTCTTCATATTGACGAACGTCCACGTTTCCAGGTGCTCCCCAATATCCCCAACGGTAATACGGTGCATAGCCGTAACCGTAGCTAGTAACGTTGACTTTATCCTTGACCTCAGTGTGAGCAGCGATCAGAAGATCGGGATTGTCAGAGCTCCGAGTGAAGCCTTTCGTCGTCATTTCACGAGCAATAGCGTTTCCGATTCTTTTCAAAACCAACTCGCTTGTGCTGAGTTCTTGTGGGACCGGATAAAAATCAAAGGTTTTGAATTGGGTGAAGTCCACATCTCTTTCATAGTCGTAGCGAACACTAACCGATGAACAGCTAACTGCAAGAGAGATTAGGGCGACCATTAGACTTAGATTCCATTTTTTCATTTTATAATCTCCTTAAAGAGCGGCATTAGATAGAATCTTATTTTTACTACAGGAAAGTGTCAATTGTACTTTAGGGCAATATGTTTTGGTCGTTTTGGTGCGTTTTGGGGTCGGGCCGTGATATGAGGCGTTTTGGGGTCGGGCCGTGATATGATATTGATAATAAAAGAAATATGTCTATAAATGGTGAGTTTTTTGGCCTTAGACAAAGCATTTTCACCCCAAAATGGAACGTCTAAGAGGTTTAAGGCTTATCCTGGTCTTTTAAGTATTCCAGGACTTTACTCGTTGGCAGCTTTCGGCTACCCGGTCCTACACGCACGTAGAAATCCTCGCCTCCATCATGCTTGAGAAATGCAGGATCCTCTGATTCCTCACAATCAACAACAAGAATTTTCCTTTCACCCACACTTTTGATCGCAAAATAAATGTATTTTGCGAACTCCAATCCGATGTGCTGCTTGATCAGATTGTTAAAATGCAAAAGAATCTTGTCTTCGTTTGTGAAATTGTCCTTTTCGATTCCCAAAATTTCTTTATCGTCTTTAACTCCGACGAGCAAAGTACCCCCTTCGGAATTGAGAAAAGCCACAACAGTCTTCAGTGTGGATAATTCAATGCTTTTGTCCGGTTTGTTCGTCTTCAAATTCCACCGCAAAGTGGATTTAAATTCCAGCTCAGAACTCTCCCCTTCATTTATAAGGGCAACTATTTCCTCCTCAGATGCCTCGCTGAATTTATTTTGATCGAGTATGGCCTCTGTTTGGCGGCTGTATCTGCGTAAAAACACAAGGACAAGCAGGAGTAATATGATCAAAAATCCCAGAAGTCCGAGCAGGAATAGAAAGTTGAAACGACCCGCTTCATCCTGGAGAGTTTTATCGGAAAGCATAACCCCTACAAAGGTGTCTTTGGATGCAAGAGATGACGAGACTTCTACCCACCACTTATTGCCGCTGACAACAAAAGATAGAGCTTTCCCAATTTGTGAGTTGGCACCATGCCAAGTGGAGATCCCGAGAGCGATTTCTGGATTTAGAGTTACGCGAGCCGAAGAGGGAAGCCTGGATCCGTCGGACGGCGTCTGTCCGGCACTCAACTCTGCCAGATCTCTGACCGAATCTTCTTGTATTAGGATCAGTTTGCCTCCGTTTTTTAGGGGCATTCCCTCAATCAAGTTTTCGATTTCTTTGAGTGCAATCTTCAATGCGATGATATGTTTTTTGTCGGATTCATCGCCAACTTGATAGCTGATTGAAGCGGCAATCCCATCCACATCATGGGTAGAAAACTGGAAAATCTCACTCCAAAAAATTTCACCGCTCGCACCCTCCGAGACGGCGCCTTGAAACCATGGTTTTGACTGAACATCATATTCTTGCGAAATCGATAGATTCACCCATTTGCCGTTGACTTTTGTCAGGTTGTAAACCAGGCCAGCAGAGTCGGCTATCATCAGCCCGCTGACCTGAGGCAAATGCTCATTTAATACGGGCAAAAGAAGTTTGTTAAGCTCGGGAATATCCTCATGACGAAGAATTTTTTCTTCCCCCCAACTGCGCAATACATGCAAATGGGTCACTACTGGCCATATGAACTCGTTGAATCTAGATACAGACTGTTCTGTATTGCGATGCATTAGATTGACGATAGATTCATTGCGGATTATCGGCATATAAAAGAGCGTGAAACTGGCAAGAAGAACCGCCACAACGAGTAAAAGGATTGAAGCATATTTAAGGAATTTTTTGCGGGATGTTTTTTTTAAGGTCACAAATCCTCTTTTCTGCTGTTATAGAATAGCAAATATTCGGAAGGGAAGTAAAAATTTAAATTTTAATTGTTTCCGCTAATTTAAACGACTCAAGTTATTTAAATCGCCACGAAATACTGGTATTGATACTATAGTCGTATTTCCTTGCTTCATCCCCGGGTGGCTTGGTGTCGTAATTGTAAAATCCATCCAAAGCTATGTAAAAATCATTGAAGATTTCATAACTCAGACGTGCAGAAAAATTTATCCGGACACGGCCGCGTGTTGTGAGACTTGGGAATAAGCTGAGCGAAGTGCCGAAATCGAGAGTCGGCGAATCGTACCTGAAGGCCTCATACTGGACATTCAAGAGACCCTCGGCATTATATGTGATGTCCTCTGAATCACGGTATTTTTCGCGGCTCCCTGATAGACCAGCGTATGCCACAAGTAGATAACGATTATCCTGGATAAAAAACCGTCCTATGGCGCCGCCCAAAAGGGCACGATAATCGAGGTTCAACTCATCGTTCTGTTCATGGCTTGTCACAAATGTTCCTAGCCATCTGCTCTTCAAGATTCTTTGACCTAGAAATGACAAATTATTACGACTTGTCCTTGCAACCTCCTCTTGTTGGATGTAATAAGAGCTAGCATCCAATCGTGTCATCCACTTTTCGCCTCGGTAAGAGACTTCGCCGCCCAGTTTCCATTCAACTTTTCGTTGGGCTCTCTGGAAACTCAAACCCAAATCCAGATACCCTTTTACTCGCTTCCAGAAAGTCGCTTCAAGGGGATAAATCTTGACTATCGATATTAGATCGAGATTGAAACGGAGGTCACTGGTGACTACGACCAGCTTTGCCTCCTCCTCTCCCATCTCGATGGAGCCGATATACCTAACGCCTGTTTCCATTTCGATATCGAATTTGTTCTTGCTGGATATGTAATCGATTTTTGCCCAATCGATGTAGATCGTGCCGACATCATCGGTTTTGTACTCCAGTTTACCTCGCTCAAGCTTTTTGATCTCTCCTGTGATCCGGTCGCCGTTATTGAGGATGACGACATCTGTCTTTTGCGCAAAACTGATAGAGGGAAATATACATATAATCAGAGTTGCGATTGTGCTCCCAGAGATCTTTTTCCATCTCCAAAGCGCGGTCTTTCCCCTGAAGAATTTCATCTTTATCCTATTCGCATATCCTTCGAACTGTTTTTGCGACCCTAAGAATAGCAATTTGCGGGAAAAGAGTCAAAATAGCCGTGTTTAGCAATCCAGCGATCGAAACGATTAGATATCTCTGGTAAAGGATTAAAAATTCTTGAAGTGGGATGTTTCTTTTTGTATACAAGCGTTATTTGTGGTATATACAAAAAAAACTTAAGGATTATGCCGATGAGAAATTCATATCTTCAAAATATTTCGATGGTCGTGATCATCGTCTTTGTGTCGCTTTTTTTGGCTCCGGCTGAGGGGTATTCTTTAGATTACCAGGAGCAGGTAGAACTCTCGCAAAATAAAGCGATATTATTCGACCGGCCTGATCCTGAAGGCGTGCCCACAAAGGTATATATAGGGTTGTACCTCCTCGATCTCATTTCCATCGATGATGTCAATCAATCGTTCACAGCAGACGTTTTTGCTATGGTGAGATGGAATGACCCGAGATTGGCCCTAAAGAATCCTTCAGAAAGCCAAATACTGCGCAATTTCGATCTCGAAGAAATTTGGCATCCCATGACTTATATTATCAACCAGAGAAGGATATCACGACAATTGGATAACATCTTCCGTGTGGATCCGGCAGGAAATGTCCAGTATATACAGCGGTTTCTCGGGGACTTTTCTTGCCCCCTTGATTTTAAAGATTTTCCTTTCGATAAACAGAAACTGGCATTACAGGTCGTATCATTCCGGTATGGCCCTGAGGAAGTCGAGTTTGTCCTCGATCAAAAGAGAACAGGACGGAGAGGACAGCTTTCCTTGGTTGGCTGGTTCATTGGTCAAGGCCAGTCGGAAGTGACGACAGAATATCTTCAAGTCCAGGACCGTCATTTGGCCCGTGTCGACTTCATGTTGGATGTCAAACGTCAGAGACCATTTTACATCATCAAAGCATTGATCCCACTCATCCTGATCATCTTTATGGCCTGGTCCGTGTTCTTTATCGATCCTTCCGTGATCGGACCGCAGATCGGAATACCGACTTCGTCGGTGTTCGCACTCATCCTTTTCAATCACAGGATGAGCGCGTTGTTGCCCCGCGTTTCATATCTGACGCGAATCGACAGATTTATACTGTTCTCCATTATTCTGGTATTTATCACTCTCGGCGAGTCCGTGATAACGGCCACGCTTGCGCAAAAGGAGAAAAAAGAGCTCGCGCTCAAGATCGATCACTGGTCCCGTTATCTTTATCTCCTCCTCTTTGTCGCTGTTCTTGTCTACTCTTTCGTTCTCTAGTAACGTTGGATTTAGGAAATTATCCCTCGAAGTTTTTTTGGTAATGAGGAGGAAGGGAGGGACAGTATAAAACGTTCGATGTTGGGACCCATTCTCATCGCATTGGTTTTTTTGTTATGAAGGATTGATAAATATTGATGAATATGACGATTCTCAGAAAAAAATAAAAAAAAATTATGGATTTTCAGAATCTGACAGGTCCTTAGGAGGAATACCGAGGCGATCAGCCATACGGACAAGTTCGGCGACAGAATCTGCCTGCATCTTTTGCATGACCCGTCCGCGGTGGACCTTGACCGTTCTTTCTGCGATCCCAAGCTCATGGCCGATCTGTTTGTTCAACAAACCCGCGATCACATGGGAGAAAACGTCGAACTCGCGCCGAGTCAACCGGTCGATACGTCTCTGGATCTCGAGTGTTTCGGAACGTACTTCTCTCGATTGCCGGTCTTTTTCGAGAGCCGCATGAACCGCATCGAGAAGTTCCTGGTCTTTGAAGGGTTTGGTCAAGAAATCTTCAGCGCCCGCTTTCATAGCTTTCACACTCATCGGAATATCTCCGTGCCCTGTGAGAAAGACGATCGGCATGGAGAATCCCCGCCTTTGCATTTCTTCCTGAAGGTCAAGGCCACTCAAGCCAGGCATCTGCACATCCAAAACAAGACAGCACGGACCATCGTAACATTCACCGGCGAGGAAATCATCTGCAGAAGTAAAAACCTCCACATCAAACCCGTCCGACTGGATCAATCGTTTCAGTGCTTTCCGAACCGAATAGTCGTCATCGACGATGAATACGATAGGGGAATCTTCGGCCATGAGATCTCTCACTCGTGGATGGGGAGCGTAAAATAAAAGATTGCGCCATGGCCGGGTTTGTTCTCCGCCCAAATCCGGCCGCCATAAGCCTCGATGATCGACTGATTGATGGACAGGCCCAATCCTATCCCGCCTGACTTAGAAGTGTTGAACGGTTGGAAAATCTGTTCCAGCTTGTCCTCCTCGATTCCCATCCCCTCGTCCTGAACGGCCACTTGGATATTGTTTTTGTCGAACAAGCCAGTCCGGATCATCAGATTTCTTCGATCTGGAGCCTGATATATCATTGCATCGAAAGCGTTGATCAACAGATTCAGAATGACCTGCTGCAGTTGGACACGATCGCACAGCACTCGTGGCAATCCCGGATCCAAAGTCAGATCGATCGAAATATCTTTATCCACAGCTTCTCTTGTGGTCAGAGACACGACTTCTCTGATGACCTCATTAAGATTGATCGCTGTTTTTTCTATATCCTCCTTTTTCATCATCGCTCTGAGCTTCTGAATCACATCACTAGCCCGTGAGGTGTCGGCTGTGATATCAGTCAAAATCTCTTTCAATTCTTCTAAGTCAAACTTTTGGGCTTCAAGAAATCGTTGGGCAGTCTGGGAGTTACTCATTATAGCAGCCAGAGGTTGGTTGATCTCATGGGCGAGAGCTCCGGCAAGCACGCTCAGGGTAGTTATGCGGGAGACACGAGCGAGCTCTTTCCTTAGCTGCTGCGCATCCGTTTCGGACTTTTTACGCTCCAATGCGTTGGCGAAGATTTCTCCTAAAAGCCTGATGCGGTCCAGCCTTTCATCGGTCCATGCTATGTTTTTTTTCAATGAGCTTAGAGAAATCACCGCCCTTAAAGTTCCACCAACGGATATAGGAACGGATACTTTTGATTTTATACCTAACGTCTTGAGGGATGGTTTTTCTTTTGGATCCTGGTCTGCGATTATTTCTTCTCCGTGTTGCCAGATGATCGATTTTCCCTTTAGCAGCGTCTTTAAGATCCAGGGAAAAGCCTGTTCTGCGGTGTCTTCGGTATAGGCCGTTAATCCCGGAGCAGCGTAGGAATTCACCGAGTCCAGACTCTTACTATCCTCTGAAAATTCGAACAAAGAACCTCTATCCGCTCCGAGAAACTCGACGATTCTTTTGAGCCCTCTCTCGACCTCCTCCTCCACATTGGTAACAGGCAAGTTGGCAAATGTTGCAGATGTTTCCGACAATAGTCTTTCGAACCGGAACCTTTCCTGTCGTTCCTTTTCGATTTTTTTGCGTTGGGTTATGTCTCTTTGGCTCGCTCTCCGGCCTAGGAACTTCCCTTTTTCATCGATCACGGGCTGGCAGACATGCTCGATCC
>JASFEP010000183.1:0-8682 GCA_050124775.1 Candidatus Aminicenantota bacterium | reverse complement strand
CTAACGAATCTCCCGTTTCTGTTCCTTGATGATTTTGAGAGCGGTGACGCAAGAGCCTGGAAGCCGAACAATCCTCGGAATTGGACCGTGTACGAAGAGGAAGGTTCCCTGGCCTTCCATCTGACATCATCAGGGGAAATGGGTCCGATCGTCGCGCCTACATCATGGGCTCTTTTAGAAGCCTTCGATATGGATAGCTTCGTTTTGGCAGGCCAGGTAAAATGCAAAGCCGATCTCGCTAATCCGCACCGGGACATGGTCATCCTGTTTCATTTTCAAGATCCCGCTCATTTCTACTACGTCCATTTTTCTGCAAGTAGCGATGACAGACATAACATCATCGGACTGGTGGATGGCAAGAATCGTATAAAGATCAACAGGGAGCCCGCGGGGAACACAATCCCGCGGCTCCTGGACACAGACTACCATGATTTTCGAGTGAGCTGCGATGCCGAATCTGGAAAAATCTTCGTCTACATGGACGATATGATCACACCGCTTATGGCTGCAAATGACAAGACATTCACTCATGGGCTGGTGGGCATCGGGTCTTTTGACGATACCGGATGTTTTGACAACATCAGAGTCTGGGGCAAAAAGAAACAATAATCTTAACATAAGGAGGGGGAAATGGACGAAAAATTCATGAAGCGCCGCGATTTTATTAAAAAATGTGCGACCTCGACCGCGGCTCTAGGGATGTTGTCTTGTCGCAATTTGTTAGCGAAAAAGAGTGGAGTACAATATGACGCAAAGGGCGTGCCAACCCGCATTTTGGGACAAACGGGCGTGTCGGTCCCCCTTATGGTTATCGGCGGGGGAAGTCGATTTTGTGCTGTCAAAGATCCAAAGGAAAGTGCAGAGATACTGAATTATGCCATCGATCACGGTTTCTATTATTTGGACACAGCCCACGATTATGAGTATGAGGGTGTGATCAGTGAGGAGCGCTATGGTGTCGTTGTGAAGGATCGGCGGGAAGAGATTTTTCTTGCCACAAAGGTCCAAAAGAGAACCTACGATGATGCGATGAGGGATATCGAAGATAGCCTGAGGCGTTTGCAGACCGACCGGCTGGATCTTCTTCAGATTCACAACATACAAATGCTGGACGATGTTGAAAAAATTGGGTCCAAAGACAGCGTCCTCAGGGCACTTTACAGAATGAAAGATGAAAAAGTGACCCGGTTCATAGGATATTCCGGGCATCTCTCTGCAGAATCGATGGCAGCGATGGCAGAGCGTTATGACTTCGACACTATGCTCATTGCATTGAACCATTATGAAGAGCGGAAAGGGGATTTTGAAAAACAGGCTATTCCCTCTGCAGCTGATAAAGGTATGGGTATTCTCGCTATGAAGGTCATACGGCCCCGGGAAGCTGTCCAAGGGGTCAATCCTGAAGAACTGATTCGGTATGCCCTGAGCCTGCCTCACGTTCATGCGGCCGTCATCGGAACAGACAGCCTCGATGTTCTGAAAAAAAACATCGCATTGGCGCGGAATTTTCAGCCGATGACTCAAAACGCCATGAAGGAAATGAGATCGGTATTAGCACCGTTTTTTGCGGGAAGGCATCTGCCCTGGATGTCTCCAGGATATACGGATGGGATATCCGCCTGATCGAATTTTCTCTCTTAAGGATCTCAAGGTGTTCGAATTCTAGCCTGCTTATTTTAGAGAAAGGAAGCGGCTCTGGGAGTGTGGCTATTTCTTCCTCTTGTCTGCGAGGAAGTCATTTGCGTTGTCTTTGTGTTCGTACACCCATCTGTAATAGTCCTTCCGTTGGAGTCGAGCGGCTGCATCGTCATCGATGATAAATTTCGCTTTGACATGAAGCTGAAGGACAGAGGCAGGAATACTCGCTGTAATCGGGCCTTCGACACTTTGCTGAATTGCCTGGCTCTTGTGTTGACCGGAGGCTAGAAGAAGGATCATCCTGGATTCCAAGATCGTTCCGATTCCCATCGTCAGACAATAGCGAGGAATTTCCTTTTTGTCGCGAAATAAAGGAGCGTTGGCAGCGATCGTTTCTTGCGTGAGGGTCTTGATTCTGGTCCTAGATGAGAGAGATGAGCTGGGTTCGTTAAATCCGATATGTCCGTTGCCGCCTATCCCCAGGATCTGGATATCGATCCCACCTCTCATCCGGATCTTTTTTTCGTATTCGTCACAGTGTGCTTCGACATTTTGAGGAAGGCCGTTGAGGCGGAAGATGTTTTTTTTCTTGATGTTGATGTGCTGGAAGAAGTTCTGTTGCATATAGAAGGCGAAACTCTGGGGGTGGTCCTTGTGGAGCCCCAAGTATTCGTCCAGGCTGAAGGCGGAAACCTCGGAAAAATCCATTCTTTCTTCCCGGTATAGGTCGATGAGACCTTGGTAAACGCCAAGGGGAGTTTTTCCTGTGGCCAGACCGAGCACAAGGTTTTTTTTATTTTGCCACGACTTATGGATCAGCGTTACAGCTTCCTGACACATCCCTTGATAGTCTTTTTTGATTATGATTTCCATTCTCACAATCCCGCAATTTCTTTTTTAAAAAGACTCATCACTTCTTCAGCCTTTAGCTGGTTCCTCGCTTCCACGAGGATCCTTATAATGGGTTCTGTGTTCGAGGGCCTGATATGAACCCAATGGTCGGAAAAGTCAATTTTTAGACCATCCAATATCGATAAGCCATCGGTCTCTGCATATTTTTTCTTTAATTTTCTGATCATCCGTTGGGCATCCTCCGGTGAGCCGGGGATACTGTCCTTGAGCATAGTATAGAATGGGATATCCGCCCGGAGTTGGGATATGGTTTTTCCGGTGACAGCCATGTATTCCAGAGTGAGTCCCATCGCTGTAAAGCTGTCCCTGCAGAGATGAACGGACGGGAAGATCACTCCGCCGTTTCCCTCACCTCCGATCACCGCTTTTGTATGGAGGATCTCATCCACGACGTTGATCTCGCCGATTTTTGTTCGGATCAGGGGGATCCTGTATTCTTTAGTCATATCCTCTATGGCCCGCGATGTGGACAGGTTTATGACGACAGGTCCTGGGTTTTTGCTCAGCACATACCTGACGGATAAACCTAAAGTCAACTCTTCACCGAGAGGCCTGCCCCTTTCATCCACGATAGCCAATCTGTCTGCGTCTGCATCTTGGACGAACCCCACATCCGCACCGTTCTCTACGACAGCCCGGCAGATCCTTTGCAGACTTTCCGGGCCGGGCTCAGGTTGGTGGGCATAGGCTCCATCCGGAATAGGGTTTAGTAGGGTCGTCTCGCAGCCGAGCGCCTCCAAGAGTCGCGGAGTCAAGACAGCACCCGCTCCGTTGCAACAGTCTGTCACCACCTTGTACTTTTTTTGATGGATCTCCGTGACATCCAGGACATTCAGTAGTTTTTGGAGGTGGGGGGCTGTGGGGCTTTTTTCACAAAGAATATCCTTGTGTTTGTCCGCACGAACGAGATTGAATTCACCCTGGTGGTAAATATCCAAAAATTCTTGTGTCTGTGATGGATTCAAATAGAGGCCTTCTTTGCCGATGAACTTTAACCCGTTCCAATCTTTAGGATTATGACTCGCCGTGACAAAGATCCCGCCAATGGAGCTGTTTTCTTTAGTTAGGACCAAAAAAGAGGGAATCGGGCAGATCCCGACATCAACAGGCTGGCAGCCGACAGAAAGAAGCCCTGAGAAAACAGCACTCTTGATCATGATTCCCGAAGTTCGTGCGTCCCGACCAACGAGGATTTTCCCCCTGCCTAAATACGAACCGAATGCCTGGGCGAAGCGCGAAACAAGCTGTGGTGTAAGACTATCCCCGACAACTCCCCGGACACCTGAAATGCTGATTTTGAGCGGGAGTCTTTTTTTCATATTATACCTGTTGCGAGATAAAATTCGCCGCTTTATCCAATCTCTCCTGCGCCTTTGCCTTGGATTGACTCTCGGATATGATCCTTATCATGGGTTCTGTGGCTGAGGCGCGGATATGGATCCAGCCGTCTTTCCATTCGACCTTTATCCCGTCGCTGGTGGAAATCTCCTGAGAGGCATAGAGTTTTTTTATACCGTTGACGATCGAGTGCGCTTTGACAGGAGGGCAGTATATCTTCTCTTTTATGATGTGGTATTTAGGAAGTTCTTTAACCATTGCCGAGATTTTTCTTGATTGCACGGCCATCATCTCCATGATCATTCCCATCGCCAGAAATCCGTCGAAGGCAGGCTGGAATTCTTTGATGGCGACACTCCCGCTCCCTTCTCCGGCCATTACTCCATCCTCCTCGATCATGGTCTGGATGCAGTTGGATTGTCCGACCTTGGTTTTAATGACGTGGCAGCCAAGGCACTGAGACACATCTTCGATCATCCGGGAAGTGGAATAATTGGTGATCACCGCTCCTGGCTGTCTTCGTAAAAAATATCCTGCGATCAGGGGAAAGGTGTATTCTTCGGAGAGCGTTTCGCCGTCCTCGGCTACGATGGAGATACGGCTGACATCGCTGTTCAATAAAAAACCCACATCAGCCCCTACGATCTTGATAATGGAGGCCACCTCTGAAGCATAACGCGGCCGGGGCTCAGGGTCATGTGGGAAAAAACCTGTCTGCTCGTTGTTGACCGGGATGAGCTCACAGTGCAGATGCTTGCAGAAAGCGTCGATAACTCCTGCCCCTCCTCCGTTACAGGCATCGATAACCACTCTAAAGCTTGCAGCTTTGATCGCTCTCTTATTGAGGAACTTCGTAAGTTCATCAAAGTAATTGTCGCTTTCATCCGGACGAAAAGTCACCTTGCCCAGCTTGTCTGTGGATACTTTTCTAAATTTTTCCAGATGATAAATGTCAAGAACTTCTTCTCCCTGATAGGAATTCAGGTGTGTTCCCTCCTGATTGATGAAGGTCAAAGCATTCCAATCGGCGTCATTATGCCCGGCAGAAATGGAAATAGCACCCCTGGCTTTAAGCCTTTTGACCATGTACTGCAAGATCGGCGTCGGGCAGATTCCCAAATCGACCACATCACAGCCTGTCGCGAGCAATGCAGATGTTGTTGCCGCATGAAGCATGGGGCCGGAATTCCGGGTGTCTCTCCCGATCAGAACTTTTCTGGAATTGATATAGGTCCCGAAAGCGCTGGCGAAATCCATGATCAATTCGGGAGTGATCGTATCGCCTACGATTCCTCTGACACCCGAGATGCCGATTTTCAAGAGCTTCATCTGTGAAATGCTTTTGCCGCTATCATTATATATAAAAAGATCATAAGAAGAAAATAATAGTTAGGATTCCTTATTTGACCTTTTGGACTCTATGAAGGTGGACATTCCGATGCCGCGGCTTCCATCAATAAAAAGAAAGCCTGTCCTTCTGTGGCAGTGCCTGCGGATTCGAAGTTCGGGGCTCCGCATACATCCTGGACAAGCCCATATTCATCCACTTTCCGGTGAGCTGCCCGGCGCATGCGGTCTGCATGTTTCCTGTATGAATCATCCAGCCATCCCGCCTGAATTCCTCGGTATATGGTATAAGCTAGCATCTGGGCGAGATTGGTCTCGATGAATGTCTCGGGGTTATCAAGCACATCGTGGAAAAATCCGTCAGGGCGTTGGTGAGCGAGACATCCGTCGATAACTTCGCGGGCATAGAATACTAGTCGTTTTTTTTCTCTCATCCTATTTTGAGGCAACGCTTTGATAACTCTTGCCATGCCCGCAGCAGCCCACCCGTTTCCCACTCCCCAAAAATCTTTTCTATCAAAATCGTTCAGACCGTCATCCCAGATTTGAGAAAAGAGTTTTTTCTCCGGATTCCAGAGCAGCTTTCGGAATCCTTCGATCTGTTTAACAGCCTCATCTGGACGACCGGCAACTGCGATGAAGGGGGGAGCCATATACATAGAGTCGATCCAAACTTGAGGCTTATGAGCGATGTGGTAGAGCGTTCCATCTTTGGTTCTGGGAGCTTTTGTCAGCAGATATTCGAGCATCCTCTCCGCTCCTCTGAGAAGCGTGGGATCTCTTGTGGTTTTTGCCGCATAGAGGACAGCTTCTCCGTTTGCGGCGGGGTCAGTCACACCTTGATTAGAGCTAACGACGGCTAGCCTTCCATCGTCGAGCTGGCGAAGGACTGCGTCTTTAGCCATCAGAATCACCCAGTCGGTCTCTCCAGACTCCAGCATGGCTTGAGCCGCGATTCCCTGCTCCCACGCATACCGTTGCATGGATAGCATCGCTCGTTTCACTTTATCCATCTTGTGGCTCAGAGCTGTTTTTTCTGCGTTTTGAGCGACGTCCTTGTCTCTGATAACTAGAGATGCTCCAGTTGCAGTGGCGTAAGCCGCTCCGTTTTTTATGAATTTTCGTCTATTCATTATTCCCTCGATCTCTCACACTATTTATTCAGATAATTTTCAATTGAGACTCGCGACGGGTGAAGCAGAATCAATGATCCTTCATATGCACACAGTTTTTCAGCAGATGATCCACCCTGAGCAGAGTGTAATCCCTCTGTCTTAGATAGTTAATCAATTTTGACAACCGATCATAAAATTTATCTTTACGATCGGGGTGGGTTCCGATGTGTAGTAACAAAATGAAGCCATTCAGACCCTGTGGAGATGTTTTCTCATAATCGATGATACTCGAATAAATGAGGTCCGATGATTTGTAATTGGCCATCCCAGGAGTCGTATAATCGGAATTGGATAAGGTTCCTGGGGTGAAATTAATGAGGATGAGCCCCAGCTCCTTCATCCAACCGGCAATTGTGGCATTGTACCATTCAAAGGGTGGAACAAAATAGATGGCTTTTTCCTTCTCTATCCCGAAACGAGCCATCGCCTCATAGTTTCCCTGGATATCTTCGATAAACTCTTGCTGTGAGACCAGGGTGTTTTTCCTATCTTCCCAGGAGCAGTAGAGGAGATGTTTGTCAGAATGAGGGCCCAGATAATGTCCATCGGCGATCAATCCATAAACGAGGTCCCTGTTGGATGGCTTTCTGTAAAAATCCCCAGTGAAGAAAAAGGAAGCGAGCATATGCTCTGCCTTCAGGATTTTCCTGATCGTCGACCCCCCATCCGCAAAATCACCCCCGGTGAAGATGATAGAGAGACTTTTGTTATTTTTGTCGCCACGGATGATCGCACCGAATTCGCGGGAGCATTTTTGTAGGATTCGAGGAAAATCTATTTCTGTATTTGTTTTAGAATCAAGTTTAGATGAGGTGGTGAAGAGAGGATTGCCCGGGGTGGAATAAGAAGGTGCGGCACACAATCCAGAAGACATGACCATAATAAACAGGACTTCTCCCAGTATTATGAGGATAATGGCTAACGTTCGCAAATGACCTGGCCCTCCAGATGTCTATCGGTTTTGATCCCAAAGCTGGCGTTATATTTTATTGTTCCTCTCTGGGAGCGCTCAATTCTTTGAGCATTTCGACGATATTTCTCAAACCGCCGAATAAAACGATAACGACGAGTAATGAATAAGCGGAAAGGGTAAAAATCAGGACGAACATCCACAAGAGAACCCAATTCATCAGAGTGCCTCCTTTTCGGATTTTTTGTCAGGGAAGAGCAGAGATCCCAAGATCATACCGAGGAAAGCGACAAGGAAGGTCATTAGACCGATAAATTTATCGCTCAGATAGAAGGGAACATTCTCGCCTTGAGTCCACGGTCCGATACCTAGGATAGCCAGAAGGCCTGCAAAGAGGGCAATGATGGCTCCTGTTTTACTGGCTTTTTTCCAGTATAATCCGGCTGCGACGACTGTGAAAGCGCCGGCGAGATAGATCGTTCCCGTCACCGCCATGTAGTTCCATAAAGAGACCGGGGCTTCGAACCAGAGCCCCCATATAAGGAGAAAAAGCCCTATGGTGACTATGGATATACGCGTCGTAAGAAGGCGTGCTTTATCGGAGAGGCGGCCCTTTTTTAAGGGGGCGATAATATCTTGGGTGATGACAGAGCTCCAACTCAAAAGATAGCTGTCATGTGTGGACATAAAGGCGGCGAACATACCCGCAGCGATCAACCCCAGGAATCCTGAGGGGAGAACCTTGGCAATGAAGATAGGCATGCCGAACTGGGTGTTGATCGCATCCGGGCCCTGGAATGCAGACATCAGTTTGGATGACTGAGACACGAAGACAAAGGCACAGATGCCCCAAAGCATGGGAATGACGCGCCGGGCCAGGTAAGATACAGAACTCCAAGCAAAGAGCTGTTTGGCGATTTTGGGTGATTTGGCTGAGAGAGCCCGCAAGGTTCCTGATTGCCATAGTGCTCCGGCAGAGAAAGTCAGTACTACCATAAAAAGGACATAGATCATCCCGAAACCAGACCCTTCTGCCACAGGATTGAACCATGAGGCACTTTTCACAGTCTCGGGCGCGGTGAACAGATTGCTCCAGCCGATCTCCCGGATGGCAAAGTAAGACCCTATGATCATGCCAATGGACAGGACCACGAACTGTAGGAAATCGTTTAAGACGACGGAAACCATACCTCCCATAACAGTGTAAACGAGCACCATGATGAGCATGACCGACATGAAGAGCTTGAGGCCTGCGGGATTGCTGTATCCGGTCACTCCCATCATGAACCGGGCTCCGGCTTGGAGGAAGAGTCCCATATTGAGGATCCCTCCGAGAGAAAGAAGAATTCCACCGATAATACG
>JASFEP010000182.1:0-8684 GCA_050124775.1 Candidatus Aminicenantota bacterium | reverse complement strand
CTTTACCAGACCAGGTTTCAAAATCCTCTGTTAAAGTAGATAAATGGGCTTGTATATCGTGATTGTTAATCCCCTCTACAGCTATTTTCATGGTTTCTCGAATAGCTGCCTTTTCTGTTTCCACGTCCACAGCAGGTTCCTCAGCCACCTCTTCACCCTGTTGGCAGCTAAAAGTAATACAAAGCAATAAGACCAAAGGCAATACCATAAACAGTTTTTTCATGATTACCCCTCCTACATGAGTTAGCTCTACAATATCCAAGTCGAAGAAAAATTTCAACAAAGTTATCGAAATCCAAAAAGAAAATAACGGGCAGAGCTACAAACCCTGCCCGTTAAAAAATCCGTGTGAATACTAGACCGTTCTACAAGAGATTCGATTTAGCTTCGATTTAAATACAATTGTTAATATCACGCTTTAGTTATTTAATCCGAATCAAGGTTCTCCGACCTTTAAGTTTCCCCACCCAAGGTTGAGGTACACCTTTTTCAGATACCTCATCAAACATAATTAAAGTAAGAGTATCACCTTCAATCTTGTACTCATATTGAGCCTCACCGCCAACAAAATTAGGCACTCTTGCAATAATTGGACGAGTTATTATTACTGAACCTTTTATCTCATACTTTCCTGCGTTGACTAAAATTGAGTTATAAGCTTTAATCTTTTCCTCATCAGTTGGGTTCCATGGGTCATCAAATTCAGGGCGAGGTTCATTGCCCCAAACCATGACCATACTGTAATAATCATCTTGAAATATATAAATACTTGGATGCTCATACCGATTTTTTTGTTCCCCTTCAGAATCAATAATTGCCGTTTCCACAACTTTCCAGACTCCTATCAAAGGATTCGTATTTTTTATGTCTTCCTGTTGATAGGCAACGGCAAAACATATCAGAAAGACCAAAGGGATAACCTTGACTGGTTTTCTCATGTAATCCTCCTTTCTAGTGGTAATATCTACGTTTGATTAATATGACTTATTGATTAGAACCTACTTCTCCTCCTCCTTCGGCTTAAGCTCCATGCCGAGTTGGCGGGCAAAGCCTAACTGGTCATCTTCTTGCCATTCTTCGATGACTTTCCCATTTTCCAAACGCATGATAGTTATTAGACTGAATTTAACCTCTTTCTCACTCTTTTGTAAGCCAGGGATTCCTCCTTTATATGTACAATTGGCAATTATCCTGCATATTACCTTATCTCCAGCAGCTATTATATCTTCAATATTCCAGATGAATTCAGAGAAAGCTTCTTGCATGCCCTTGTAATTTTCTATGAGTTTCTCTCGGGATGTGGGTTCTGGATATCCTGATGGGCTGTAGATGACGTAGTTGGAGGATAACAAATCTTTAAAAGCTTCAAAGTCTCCTTCATTGAATACTTCTATGTAACGTTTGACCAGTGAAATATTCTGCTCCTCAACCGCTGCCTGGGCTTTCATCGCTTCCAGCTCTGCCATCGCTGCCTTGTCCTGGCAGCCGACCATGAAGCATAGGATTAGAGTCAACGATAGAATTATAAATTGTTTTTTCATAGTTCCTCCCTATTTTTATTTACCTTTGATGTTGAAAGCGGGTTATTGCTCTTCTCCTGGAGGCATAGACCAATGTGCATGGATTATTACCCATTGACCATTCCGCTTCTCCAAAATCCATGTAACTCTTGCACCTTCATCACTAACAGGTTGACCTTGATATACAAAATCCCAATCCTCTAGGCACGAAAGCCAGGCAATATTACCTGAAGCATGAACCTCAATGGATATGTCTCTGAAAGAGATTTCAACACTCGTCATTTCATGGAAAGACTTCTGTACATCTTCCCTGAATACTTCCCATCCAACATAGCGTTTATTTGGAGATGCACTGAATATAACTATGTCATCATCATGAGAGAAGACCTTTGAGAATAGTTCGATATCTAGATTTTCCCATGCTTCGACATATTGATTAAGCACTGCTTGAACATTTGCTTTTTCTGCTTCTAAATCCACAGCAGGCTCTTCAGTAACCTCTTCACCCTGTTGGCAGCCAAAAGTAAAACAAAGCAGAAAGACCAAAGACAAAACCATAAACAGTTTTTTCATGTTTACCCCTCCTTATAAGTTTCGATTATATTAAATTTCATTCACAGGGTAGGTCGCTACTAGGAATATCGTAAACAATTCTCCACTTCCCATCGTCTTCTAATCGCCAGTAACAAACATAATCCCCTGAATCATTAGCTTTAATCCCAGGCGGAAATTCTTGTTTTGCCTCAATCTGATATGTATATCTACCTAATTCTACTGCTATCGAGCCATTTGCTATGACAGAAACAGTTTCCAGATTAAAATTCCATTGACCCAAAGTCATTGCCTGTGTCCAAAATCCTCTTATTGCTTCACGTCCCTCTATTGCAGGAGCATTTGACGGCATCACACGTGCATCCTCAGCAAAAACTGTGACAACTGAATCAATATCTCCTGAGGCATACCAACGGTTTAAGTTGGCGTTATGGCTCTCAATCACTTCACGCACTTCTGCTGATTCCTGCTGAATTCTGGCTTTTGCTTCTTCTGGAGTCTCTGATTTTTGAGTACATGAAAAGACTGTTAAAAAAACCAACCCCAATAACACGACTAAAAATTTTCCCTTCATAGAAAACCTCCTCTTTTACTCAATAAGAAACCCTCTTGATTTGATGATAATTCAATCAAACCGAGCAATACATGTCAACAGGAAAGGCGGGGCAAATTATACCCGTAAGAAAAGGCGGGTTACCTTTTTAGGTGGAACTTATATAATATTATAAAAGTCATATAGGCATGCTTTGAGATTGAGTGAAATATCCTGTTCTGGGAAACGCTTGCATAAACTGAGAATGCTCCCTATATGTTATTTTTTTATTGCGCATATTGCAGAGCAGGTTATCCCCCGCCTAGATCGCTTTGAGGGGGGCAGGTCAAGGAAGTGGCTTGAGATCTCCTGGTTAACATATTTGCATGATCTGGTGACTCATTCCCCTGCGAAACATAACTTATCGATTGAGGAAGAATAACGAGAAATGTATATTGTTAAGAGTCATCAAGGGATCTCGATGAAGATCAAAATAATATTATGTCTGTTATTTCTATTGATTTTTATCACCTTCTGTGACGAAGAAAATCCAACGGAACCTTCCGTCGAGCTCTTCAATCTGCACATAGAAGGGCTGGTCACACTGGACGGGCTTCCCAAAGATGGAGTGCGTATCGTACTCAGAGATTATGGAAGCGGCAGCGTCTACAGCGAATTGACAGAAGTCTACACGGATGATGACGGCCGATATTCCCTGCAGTATGCACTCCGGGGAGATATTTCTAGATATCGTCTCGTTCTCTATGCCGTTCCCGCGCCTGGTTCGGGGACAAACTTTGTTAATGTCAGCATCACCGAAGATGTCCAAACGATCAATTTCGAATTTTCTTCACATTGAAATTATCGGCCTCTTTAGAAGACCGAATATCACGATGTTATGGTGCCGCTAAGGCGCTTCAGACACCCCTCAATGAATGTCCGATGATTAAACTCTTCAGGTTATCTCCCTAGTCCTGGATGGGCTTCAAGCGCCAAATTTGGCTTGAGTTCCTCTCTTATCTAAAGTATAAGAAACGAAGAGGGAATAAATCGCGATGGTTATTCGCATTTTTGTTACGGGTGGGACATTCGATAAGGAATACAATGAATTGAACGGGGAGTTGTACTTTAAAGACACGCACATTGCCGAAATGCTGGAACTGGGACGTTGTAAAGCCGATCTCCAAATTCGAACACTCATGATGACGGATAGCTTATCCATGACCGAGCAAGACCGTATGATTATCCTGCATAACTGTGAAAGAGCTGCGGAAGAAAGGATTGTTATCACACATGGGACAGACACTATGGTGGAGACGGCAAAGCTTTTGGCAAGGGCGACTCTCAAAAAGACCATTGTCCTCACCGGTGCCATGGTGCCGTATGCATTTGGCAGCTCAGACGGCTTGTTCAACCTGGGCAGTGCGCTTGCCTTCGCCCAGACTCTTCCCTATGGCGTTTATATCGCCATGAACGGGAAATGCTTCGATGTGGAAAGGGTGCATAAGGATAAAGAAACAGGCCGGTTTGTTGATACTTCGTGAGATCGGGGGAGAGATGAAAAAATATATAATATTCTTTTGTATAACGATTGTCATTTTCTTCACACTTTGTTGCACGGGCCAACAGGATAAGGAAGAGGCCGTCATTGCCGATAACTATATCCCATCTGCAGATGGCGTCTCCATTCATTATCAAGTCCAAGGACAGGGAAGCCCGGCACTCGTTTTTATCCACGGGTGGTGTTGTGACCTCACTTTCTGGGAGAAACAGATGGCTCCTTTTGCCGAGAGATATCGCATCGTAGCTGTCGATCTTGCCGGTCATGGCAAATCCGGACTTGACCGAAAATCCTGGACCATAGCTGCATTCGGAGAGGATGTTGTCGCAGTCGTGAACAAGCTCGATCTCGATCAAGTCGTCCTCATCGGTCACTCCATGGGAGGCTTGGTAATTCTCGAAGCTGCGCGGCGCATTCCAGATCACGTCGTCGGACTGGTCGGCGTCGATACCCTCAATAACCTGGATGAAGAAGTGACGCACGAGCAATTCGAAGAAATGATCTCTCCCCTCCGTGACGACTTCGCAGAGTCCACGAAAAACTTTGTTCGGACGATGTTCGCGCCCGATTCAGACCCGGCCCTAGTCGAGAAAATCGTCCGTGATATGTCCTCAGCCCCTTCCGAAGTCGGGATCGCCTCCTTCGAAGCGAACTTCGATTATTGGGCGGATGAGCTGCAAACCGCTGTCCGTGCGGTCAAAGCTCCTTTAACATGTATCAACTCGGATAGGTATCCTTCAAACCCTGAGGGAAATAAAAAATATAATCCTCACTACGAACTGAAGATCATGCCCGGATTGGGTCATTTTGTCATGCTCGAAGACCCTGAGGCCTTCAATCACATTCTTGATGAGACCATCCAGGAATTTATCCGCGCCCCTTATCCTATCGCAAATCCTAAAGATGTCTCATCCATCGATAGTCTTATCGATGCGCTTTATGAATCGATCACATTCCCATTGGGCGGAGAACCCAATCTGGATCGCTTCAGATCTCTCTTCACCCCGAATGCTCCATTCGTTCGGATCACACCCGATGGCCCTAATGTCATGGATCTTGAAAGTTTCATTTCCTCTTTTGACGAAAGGATCCGCTCGGGCGCCTTAAAAAGTTTTTATGAAACGGAGAAAGCCCGGAAATTTCTTTTCTATGGCGGTATTGCCCATGTCTTCAGTATTTACCAAAAAGGGATGAACACGAACGAGCCACAATCGCTGGGCCGCGGTATCAACAGCATCCAGCTCTTTTTCGACGGCGAACGCTGGTGGGCTTGCAGCATCACCTGGCAGGACGAAAGCCCCGGTAATCCGATCCCGACAGAATACTTGCAGTAACACCTCAAAAATTCCTCGAATTCTTCTTGCACATTTACGAGACTTAAGGAAGTTCTTGTGGAATTTAACTTGATTTCTTATGCCTTAGAGAATATATGATAGTCTCGCCATGGAAACCTTGGATCTCAGAAAGACGAACGCTTTTGTCCTCGAGAAAAATCACCTCACAGACAAATCCGCCACAGAAGATATCATGAAGGTCGTTCGGGATATCGGCGGCCTCCATTCTACACTGTCCACAACTCCCTACATTTCTCTTTTCCTCAGGACCAAGAATTTTGAAAGGCAGAGCCTGGACGAACTGCTCTATAATAAGCGTCTCCTCGGAAAAGTCCGTTTTGCGCGAAAAACAGTGTATATCCTTCCCAAAGAACACGTCACAGTCGCCTATGCGGCGATGAAGTCGCTCCTCTTGAGCCGGTTCGAGGTCTATATCCAGCATCTGGGCATCACACAGGACGAGTTTATAGATCTTACGCGCGCGATCCTTGCGATCGTGAAAGGCCGTGCGAAGACGACCAAAGAGATCAAGGCCGAATTGAAGAGAGATTTGAATGTTTCTGCCATCGTCAACCTCATGTGCGATCAGGGCCTTTTGATAAGAGGCGAGCCTCGATCGAGCTGGAAAAGCAATATTCACACCTATTATCCTTTCGATGAATATTTCCCGGACCTCGACCTGAACGAGATGGAAGAGTCCTCCGCCAGGGAACGAATGGTCCAACAGTACATCGCCTCGTATGGCCCGGTATCAACCAAAGACATCTCGTGGTGGACGGGGTTTCCCAGGGGAGAGATTAAACAAATTTTGGACGATTTGGGCCAGGATCTCGCTACTGTCAGAATATCGGATATCCATGGCTTGTTTATCATGCTTGCTTCAGATAAAGAACGTATGAGTTCCGTGAAAACGATGAAAAAAACTCCAGTGTGTCTTCTGCCCGCCCTCGACCCGTACCTAATGGGCTATAAAGAAAGAGGACGCTTCATGGACGAAAATGTTTACGCTTGTATTTATGACCGTTCTGGAAATTCGACTTATTCAATCTTGATCAATGGCCGCATCGCTGGCGTCTGGGATTGGACCGGTCAAAAGGAGCCCGTAATCAAGTATTTCCTGTTCAAGGAGGCTGACCCTGAGGTTGTGGATATTTTGTGTTCCCGCGCGAGCAAGATGGGCCGTTTCCTCTTCGGTGAAGAACCGAAGATCACGGAGTGTGATTCCATGATCCCCCTCAACCAGAGAACGATGGGCGGATTTATGTCGCCCCTGAAAAGCGATAAGTCCTGAATGAAGAAATGAAAAAGCTTCTGGGCGCCAATAAAATGCGTCCGAAATAAGGTCCAGCCATACTGGGATATATCCCTCGAGAATTACAGGCAAGGATAAAAATAAGTCTAAAGAATTTAAATAAATCTATGTTTTTATTGACAGACGGAGAATTATACACTATCTTGTTAATGATAATGATTATCATTATCAAGATGAAAACGAATCTCAAATAAGGCGCATCATGGCTGAGGATAATAAGTGGAGGCACCGATTCAGAAAACAGGTTTCCCGCTGGACGCTGCCGCGTGAGTCTATATTGGAACTGCTGTCAAGGACATCGAAGCATTTAAACGCAAAAGAGATCTACAATGACCTTTCTAAGGCGTATCCGGGAATCGGACAGAGCACGATTTACCGGACTCTCAACCTTTTGGTGCAAACCGGTTTTTTGAACAAAATAGATATCGGTGACGGACCCAGCCGCTATGAATACAAGTCAAGCAGTCGAAAGGAGCACCACCACCATCTCATTTGCACCAAATGTGGGACAATCATCGATTATAGCGATTTTTTGGATGAGGAAGAGAGGCTCGTCGAAGAAGCAGAAAAGAATATCGCAAAAAAATTCAGTTTTCGTGTGGAAGATCACAACATCGAATTTTATGGAAAATGTAAGGATTGCCAATAGAAGTGATGGCTTGTTCATGAAAGAGGTATTATGAGACACAGGCACAGATGTGTGTGGTATCAAAAAAGTTTCCCTGGCTGGATAAGATATGGTTTTTCTCCTGGCTGGGTTGATAAAATAATCAAAGAATTGGAGGACAAAAAATGAAAATAGCTGTATCTGCATCAGGTCCAGATCTCGCCAGCGATGTGGATCCGCGGTTCGGACGGTGCCCCTTTTTTTTAGTTGTCGATCCCGAATCGATGGAGTTTGAAGCGATCGAGAATCCCAATATTTCTTCTGCCAGCGGAGTTGGGATCCAGTCTGCCCAGCTCGTTACAGAAAAGGGAGCACAGGCTGTTCTCACAGGAAGTTGCGGTCCTAACGCTTTTCAGACCCTCCAGGCAGCCGGGATCGATGTGATTATCGGAGTTTCTGGAACAGTCAAAGAGGCCATTGCACATTATAAATCGGGTCGGGCTCAGGCTACCCCTCAGGCCAATGTTCCTGCCCATTCGGGTATCGGTGGCGGAAGAGCCATGGGTTCTGGCTTTGGAATGGGTCGAGGAATGGGAGGTGGAATGGGCCGAGGCATAGGCCGAGGAATGGGTCGAGGAATGGGGTATATGCCGCCTCCTCAAGCTCCTCAGCCGCCGACGGGAGCTGCTCAGCCACCAACGTCCCCCAAGGAGGAGTTGAACAGTTTGAAAGAGCAAGCTGAGCTCCTCAAAAAGCAGATGGAGAACATCTCAAAAAAAATCGAAGAGTTGGAGAAGAAAAAAGAATAGACGGATTATTTCTTCCTGAAGGCAGGAATCGGCAAAAGCCACGAGTTGGAGGGCTTTCCAATAACGAATGCCCGTGATGATTTGTCGAAACCGACGATGATAGAAACGACGAAAGGAGAACAATGTCGATGAAAATAGCGATTTCCAGCGGGAAGGGAGGAACCGGGAAAACGTTCATTGCCACCAATATCGCCACTATTCTTGCAGAGGGAGGGGAAAAAGTAAGATATCTCGATTGCGATGTCGAAGAGCCGAACGGGCATCTTTTTCTGAAACCGATGATAGAAGAGGAAGAAGTCGTGACTATTTTATCTCCTGTCGGAGTTGACGAGGACAAATGCATCAACTGTGGCGATTGTGCGGAAGCCTGCCACTACAACGCAATCGCTGTGGTCAAAGAAAAAGTGCTTTTTTTCAAGGAACTTTGCCATGTGTGCGGAGCCTGTCAAGTGGTTTG
>JASFEP010000181.1:0-8725 GCA_050124775.1 Candidatus Aminicenantota bacterium | reverse complement strand
GACATCCATCCCCATCAACTCATTAGTAAGATGACATTTGGTGTACTTACCCGTATCGTCTTTCAAAAACTTGATCGAGTACGTGCCTTCTTCGGGATCTTCGACAGTGAATTCAAAAACCTTCCCCTCCACAGGCTCCATTCGTCCGGGATCGCTCGAGACCTCTGTGATAACCAGAAGCATTTCGTTCTCCACATAAAAAGTCACGTTGAGAACCCCGAATCCATGATCGGTCATATCGAAGGAATAATCGCCCAAAATGGGAGCATACTTTTTTTCGAGGTCTTCACCCTGGTGTGCACTTGCCGATCCAACGATCCAAAACAAAGCAAAGGCGAGCACACCAATGAAGCTGACATTGATCTTCTTGGCCACTCTCTGCACATGAACCTCCTGTATCAAATTTTTTCGTCTATAGATACGTACGGATTTGAAAGAGGAAAAGTTCCTGATATTGTCCCTATTCAGCGGACTTCACATACTTCGTGATGATTAGTGCAATGACAGCGGCAACCGCCGCAATCACAAAGGCCGATAACAAGGGTTCTGTGTGGATGAGATGGACGAGGGTTTTTTTGATCCGGATTAAATTTTCTTTTGTGAGTTTGAGTGTCATTATGACAATCCAGCTCAGCTCCATAACCTGAATATATCAACGGAGTGTTTGAATTTCAACGTTTTCTCTTGTGTCCTGGGCTTACATAGCTCGGTGATGGCATGAATTCTCATCGTCCTGATATCGGCCCGTCATGGATCTAGGAATGCTTCCTCTTGTGTTCTCTATGTCACGAAAAACGTGTGTTCAATCCACTTCCACAGGCATTTTAGAAAAAATATCGAAAAAAACTTGACAAACGTTTGTTTAATTCTTATATTCTTGTATGAACAAACGTTTGATTAACATAAAAACGTGGAGGCTTTCATGAAGTCAAAAGCATTTCTTGTGATAATGATCCTTTCTCTCTCCATACACATGGGAGCACAGAGCCTCTTTGAAAGTGCTTCTGCAAGAGATAAGGAAAAACCTTACGAACTGAACGGATACGTAAGAGCCTCGCTGTTTTTGGGAGAGTCATCTGAAGGAAATGATACCGATATCAGCAGTGCCTTCGGCGAAGCTGCGTTGAAATTCACACTGCGCAAGCAGGCCTTCGGCGATGCCTACGCTGAGGTGCGCTTCCGACGTGGAAGTGAATTTCAGAAGGACCTGTCAGAGATGGATCTTCGGGAAGCCTATGTCAGCGCTTATGTCGGGCCTTTTGATTTTAAGGTCGGTCATCAGATCGTGGTTTGGGGGCGAGCCGACTCATTGAATCCGACCAACAACCTGACTCCTGAAACCGTCCTTTATCGTTCTCCCGATGAGGACGACAGACGTCTAGCCAATTTTCTGATCCGTTCCTATTACAATATCCATCCGCTGAGGATGGAAGCTGTGTGGGTCCCTGTTTACCGGGCTTCCTACGTCCCTCTCGACCTTTTTTCTCTCCCTCCGGGAGTTGTGAGAGGTGAGGAGGACTATCCTCCCACAACTTTTGATAACGGCTCCTTCGCCGTCAGGTTGAATTTCGAGTTTCCATCCTTCGATGGATCGTTATCCTATTTCAACGGATATAATCCGCGCCCTGGCATTTCTACAAACGCCCTCAACGTATTTCCCCCTGGCGATCCTTTTTCGATCTTTCCCAAAGCCTACAGGATGTTCGTGGTCGGTGCCGATGCGCAAACGACGGCTGGCGATTTAGGCTTGAGAGGAGAGATCGGCTACAGAAAACCCTTCGGGGACTACAAGACTGAGTTCCACATCCCCAATCCCGACCTTTCCTATGTTTTCGGCATCGATAAGGAGTTCTCAGGCAACTGGACTGTAATTGTCCAGTACATCGGCCGGTACGTCTTCGATTTCGAGGAGCTCTACTACATCGCTATTCCGGATATTCTTCCGGTCAAGATCTTGCAAGACAAGAACCGTATGATCGCAGGACAGCAGCATGAGAGCAGCCATTCTTTCTCGTGCCGAGCGGGTTGGCAGCTTTTGCATGAAACAATGGAGCTTGAACTTGTAGGTTTTTATAATCTGACTACAGAGGAATATTTCCTCAAACCCAAAATGGATTATGACATTGCTGATGCGCTGACTTTTACTTTGGGCGCAATTTTATACGGAGGCCCGGACGACACGCTGTTCGGGACCATCGATAGGCCACTGAGCGCTGTATTCACCGAACTCCGATTGTCTTTTTGATCGGGAAGCTCTTGGAGGGTAAGAATGACACATAAAAAAATAAAAGACCCCAAACAAAGGATTCTGGATGCTTCAACTATCCTGTTCGCGCAAAAGGGATATTCGGCTATCGGTGTCCGTGAAATCGCGGCAGAAGCAAATGTCAATATTGCGATGATATCTTATTATTTTGATGGAAAAGTCGGCATATTGAAAGAGATCATCGAAGATTTTCATGAGAGATACCTGAAGATCATTGAAGAGGCTTATGATGAACAAAAATCCCCTGAGCAATGTATCAGGACGATCATCCAGAACATCATTTCTTTCGTCAGAAAGCATAAAGAGCTGACTTTAGCGGCTTTTAATGCGATGCAGCTCGATATTCCTGAGATCGAGCACGTCAAAACAGAGAGAATCGTTCGGTTGGTGAAATCCCTGGGCTGGCTGATCGAGCGGTTCGGCCTAGACCCCAACGATCCCATCCCTATCAGCATCATTGGGCCGTCTCTTCTGTCCAGCATCCTGGCTCATTTCAGGGTCAAAGCCGTCCAGAAGAATGTCTTTCGTTTTAAGTTCGACGATGCTTTTTATAAACGTTATACAGAGATCATGACGACTCTATTTCTTTACGGTATAAATGGAATAGCGGAGAAACACGGAAAAGAACCCGGAGGTCAAAGATGAGCAAAATGCCTGAATTCATCGTGAGATTCCGCTGGATCATTATTGTTGGATTTATCGTCATCACGTTCGTATTTGGCCGACAGATTCCTCGGGCAGAGATCGAATCGGACATGAAATCCATGATTCCACCCCATTGGGAATCCAGGATCAACATCGATAAGATCGATGAAATTTTCGGGGGGACCGACATGTTGATGGTCCTCGTGCAGTCAAAAGATATCCTTCGCCCCGAGACGCTTGAGCGCGTCAAAAAAATCTCTCAGCAGATGAAAAGGACCAAAGGTGTAGACAAGGTCTGGTCCCTCTTCGAGCTCAAAAACATCAAAACAGAAGAGGGAGCCATGATCGTTGATCCCGCTGTCGAGAGGATACCCAAGACCGAAGCTGATATCGAGATCCTCAGAGAGGAAATAAAGGGGAATGACATGGTCTATGGGAGTGTGATATCCGAAGATTTCAGGATAACTGCGGTGATCGGCCTTATCCAAAGCGATATTCCTGACCGGATCATTGTTCCCAGGATCAGAAAACTCATCAAAGAGAACTCGGGACCTGAGGAAATAGTGCTGGGCGGCCTTCCGAACACGAGGTTTGAGGTCGGAAAGAACATACAGGGCGACCTGCGCCGCCTGTTGCCTTTAGGGCTTCTCATCATGCTTGTTTTTCTCTTTTTCTGCTTTCGACAGATAAGAGGTGTTGTCCTCCCCTTTGTGGTTGTCATCCTGTCTATCCTATTTTCTATGGGATTGATCCCTCTTCTCGGATGGAAGATCCATGTCATCACCATTCTGCTGCCCATCATGCTCATCGCCATCGCCAACGATTACGGGATCCACTTGATCGCTAAATACCAGGAGTACAACGTCAAAGGAAATCCCTACACCAAAAAGGAACTCGCCAAAAATATATTTTCCAGCTTAAGGAACCCTGTTCTGTTGACGGGGCTGACGACGATCGCCGGAATGCTCTGTCTTCTCAGCCACTCTATCATCCCCGCCCAGCAGCTCGGAATATTGGCGTCTGCAGGAATCGCTTATGCTCTGGCGGCCAGTCTTCTCTTTATTCCGGCGGTCATTTCGCTGCTGCCGAAAACAAAACCGGTCATGAAAGCGAACAATGAAAACACAAAGAAACCTCTGCTGGAACGCCTGCTTCTCTTTTTCAGCACCGTTGTTTCGCGGCAGCCCAAAGCGATTCTTGCGGGCGCGATTCTTTTCGCATTGATCATATCGTCCGGTATATTTTTTATCGTAATCGAGACCGACCCCAAGGATTACTTTCCGAGAAGCCACCCCATCGTTTATGCGACAGAGCTCGTCAATGATAATCTAGGAGGTACACAGAATATATCGGTCGTCTACAAAGGGGATATCAAAGATCCGAAGATCATGAAAAAGATTGATGAAATGGAGAAAGACCTGGAAAAGTTACCAGAGGTGGGACTGACAACCTCCATTGCACGCGTCGTCAGACAGATGAGCAGGGCTCTTTTCGATGATGGGGAGGCCGATTATGACAGAATTCCCGATTCCAGAGAGGCCGTGGCCCAGTATTTCGAGCTCTACTCCATGAGCGGGGACCCGGAAGATTTTGAGAAACTTGTGGATTTTCCCTATGAACACGCCATGGTTACCGCCCGTCTCAATACTACGAGCACACCGAAACTCCACGCGCTCGTGCGAAACGTCAGAGCGGTGATCGCAGATGATGAAGACGTGGATTTTGTGGGAGGTTTTGGTGTGGTTCTCGCCGAGATGGCCCACAGTGTCGTCAATGGCCAGGTTCTTTCGCTCGCTTTTGCCGTTATCCTGATCGGACTTCTGTTGATGATCTTGTTCCGGTCGGTCGTGGCTGGGCTCATCGCTACGGTTCCTCTGGGGGTCTCCATCGTGACGCTCTTTGGATTGATGGGGATTCTCAGCATCGAGCTCAATGTGGCTGTGGCCATGTTGTCCTCTATCATGATCGGAGTGGGTGTGGATTACACGATCCACTTTCTCTGGCGTTACCGTGAGGAAAGACGTCGGGGACTGGGAGAAAAAGAATCCGTGCGGAAGACGCTCACAACAACAGGACGAGGTATTGTGTTCAATGCCTTTTCAGTCGTCATCGGATTTATCGTTCTCATTGTCTCCGGTTTTATGCCCGTAAGGTTCTTCGGATTTCTGGTCGTTATTTCCATCCTATCCTGTCTTATCGGGGCGCTGGTCCTGGTTCCATCTCTTTGTCTTGTCTTCAAACCCAGATTTCTCGAATCCGTCAGGTTAACCAAATAGAGGAGGAATGATATGAAAGAAAAATGGATATGGATAGTCTTATTGTGTGCATGTATTGTTTCTTTTTCTCACTCCCAGGACGATCTCTCTGCAAAAGAGATCGTTGACCGTGCCTTTAAAGCCACAAAGGCTGCGGGAATAGAGGCGGTCACCACCTTGACTATCATGGACAGCAAAGGAAGGGAGCGTGTCAGAGAGATCGCTATGGTATCCAAGCTCTACGACGACGGACAGACGGAAAAAAGGCTGATCCGTTTTCTCGCGCCGGCAGATGTCAAGGGTACCGGTCTTCTCACCTATGACTATGAGAAGGAAGATGACGACATGTGGCTGTTCATGCCGGCTTTGCGTAAGATTAGAAGGATCGTCAGCAGCGAAAAGGCAAAAAACTTCATGGGTTCCGAATTCTCTTATGCGGATATGACGCCTCCGAGCCTGGATGATTTTACCTACACTCTGTTGGGAGGTTCTGAAGCGGAAGGAGTCGAATGTTGGGAGATCGCGATCACTCCGGTCGATGATGATGTGGCTGACGAGAATGGCTTTTCCAAGCGTGTCGTTCACATTGCCAAGGATATTTTTGTGATCCGCAAAGCCGTCTATTATGATCTCGATGGCGAGCTGCATAAAGAATTGAATGTGAAAGAGATCAAAGAGATCGATCCTCAAAACCACAAATACAGATTCATCCACATGATCATGACCAACAAACAGAACGACAGAAAATCTGTCATGAGAGTGAATGAGATCCAATTCAATCCAAGTGTGAAGGACGACTATTTTACCACTCGGTATCTGGAGAGGTTTTAGAGGTGACGTCATTTTTTATAAGGCTTACCGATAAAAAAGACGTATAATTTATTATTTAGCAATAGCTTAGAGAATAATTTGGACATTGACTGCTTCCTCCTCTTCCCTTCAATGTTAGGGGGTGATGATCGGGTCGCCCGAGAAAATCACCCGCAAAGGCTATTTACAGATACAACTCTGCTCATTACAATTAAATCAGATTATGAATATTAGGAGGAGCCAGGCATGAAAACAAATCGTATCCTCTACATCCTTTTCCTGTTTGCCTTTCTTATTGTCGGGTCTATCGCGATCGATGCTCAAGATAATGACCGGACGCGGATCGCACCGATAAATCCTGCGTTCCTAAAGTATCTGCAAGATTTCGAGATGGGGAAAATTCAAACATTTTCCGACGAGGGTTACCCGCTTGGGGATATTCCGCCGATCATCGACCTCTCACATGTGAGGTCTGTGGTTGATAAAGAATTTGACATGGCCCTACCGGCGGCATACGACCTGAGAGATTACGGCAGATTAACTCCAATCAAGGACCAAGGAGGATGCGGTTCGTGCTGGGCATTTGCCTCCTATGGGTCGTTGGAATCCTGTCTTATGCCCGGTGATGCTCGGGATTTTGCTGAGGAGCACCTGATTGATAATCACGGATTCGATCTGGGCGAATGTTCTGGTGGAAACACTGAAATGGCAACGGCCTATCTTACGCGGTGGGATGGCCCCAAAGATGAGTCGGATTATCCTTATACACATTCCATCGGCCAAGACCTCCAGGCCACTCAGAAAAAGGTCCAACAAGTAATTTTTCTTCCCGATCGGTCTGGATATTTAGATAACGATGTCGTAAAAAACTTCGTGATGAACTATGGGGCCCTCTACATCAGCATGTATTACAGCGGGACATATTTCAATTCTGCAACAGACAGCTATTACTACAGTGGAAGTTCGGGTACGAACCATGGTGTTTGTATTGTCGGGTGGGACGACAACTACAGCAGCAGCAATTTCAAGACCACACCACCTGGGAATGGGGCCTTTATTGTAAGAAACAGTTGGGGATCCTGGTGGGGGGAGAGTGGATACTTTTATATGTCCTATTATGACACCAAACTCACGCCCCGAGCGATCTTCAACAACGCAGAGAATCCCGGTATTTACAGCACCATCTATTACTATGACACACTCGGATGGCTAACTAGCTATGGATATTCAGATACAACGGCCTATGGCGCGAATATTTTTACGGCATCGAATAGCGAAGCCTTGAAGGCGGTTGGCATATATATCAATGATAATAACGTGGATGTGACCATATCTATTTACACCAATGTAATCGGCAGCACAGACCCAAAAAACGGGACTCTTTCTGCGACAAAATCGGACTCCCTCACATATCCTGGTTTCTATACAATCGATTTAGATACACCCATTTCCTTAACAAGTGGACAACAGTTTTCCGTTGTCGTTTATTTTGATACCATTTCTTATGGCTATCCTGTTCCATGTGAGAAAGCCTATGGCGGGTACTCTTCTGGGGCGACTGCTAATCCGGGGGAAAGTTTTTTAAGTAATGATGGTCTTAATTGGATTGACATGGGATCAGGTTACGATGCCAATGTCTGCATAAAGGCTTACACAGGCACGACTGGCCCGGAGATGCATGTCAGAGGGTTGGGTCGCGATTTTTCCGATGGATCGACCAATAACTGTGGAATAAGATCTGTGGATTTTGTCGTGGGTAGA
Source organism: Candidatus Aminicenantota bacterium (assembly GCA_050124775.1). Taxonomy (GTDB): domain Bacteria; phylum Acidobacteriota; class Aminicenantia; order Aminicenantales; family Aminicenantaceae; genus WTAW01. Next base: position 988 of record JASFEP010000181.1, on the reverse strand, counting down.
AATTACACGTTCACGATCGAGAACAACGGCAGCGATCCCTTGAACCTGACGGGATCTCCCAAGGTGACGCTCAGCGGACCTGATGTCGCTCATTTTATGGTATCGCAACAACCCACATCTCCTTTGGAGGCAGGCGGGCAGACAACATTTACGCTCAGGACTGTCAGAGACAGCGTCCCGCCTATGCCCGTGGGATGGGAGCGTACATTCAGCTTCGACGTCAATATCGCCAGCAACGATCCCGACGAAAATCCTTACAATTTCACCATCAATGTGACGTTAAGGAAATATTGAATATCGTAGCAACTCTCACCCCTTCTGTATCGGGGTGACCACCATCACAAAGGTTAAAAATAACAGAATCAAGGTCATAAAGGGAAAGATAAACCAAGCGATCCGATTGAGCGTTTGTGCCTTGTGAGCTTTTATAGCTTTTGCCGATCGGTCTACCAACGGATTCCCCACAAGCATCATACCCATTAGAGCGATAAAGCAGGATGAGAGAATAAATGTAATGGCAGATGCCACATCTTGAATGTTTTTGGAAGAAAAGCCTATCATTGCCTGCACGAATCCCATGAGGGTTGCAAGCAATCCTGTCAGAGCAAAGCCTAGAGTCATAGATCTGCTGGCTGCAGAATTCCCCGCAAAGAGAGCGATGGCGATTGTTCCACCCAAAACCACCAGAAGAGAAGGCCAGTAAAGGAACAGATCATGGGGTTTGATCGGGCCTTCGAACGTTTCTCCCAGTATTGGAGTGAAAATGGTCCACCCAAGGGCAAAAATAAACAAGACATATCCGATCACAGTATCCAATTTTAAAAATGGAACATTCTGTCTTGTTTTTTCTTCGAGAATATTTTCTCTCTCTTCCTTCAATTGTGTACCCAGTAGGCCTGAGGTTTTTAGAGCGGGTACAGCACAGATCACGGCAAGCGCCATCCCGTAAACTGCAGATATATAGGATGTCGACATCCGAGAGGCGATA
>JASFEP010000180.1:0-8739 GCA_050124775.1 Candidatus Aminicenantota bacterium | reverse complement strand
TTTACAAGATTTCTATGAAGACAAGCTCTCTTGAAATGGCGTTTTTATATATTAAAAGGACACTCTAAGCCTGAAAAACATCCCTTTTTTAACATCAATTCGTTTATTATCTAAAATTTATGTCAGCCAGAGCATAATATTAAAAATTTATACGTGTGCGATATCTGTATGAGTGGCGATAGCGACATTGTATGTCATAAGATCGCTGATGCAAAGATCGTGCACGTCCTTTTTCCCCGTCAGACGCGCAAATGTTTTGAGCTCCTCGGTCGAAACCTTGAGGAAATTTTCCAGTCTTTTTGCCGAATGGAGGATCGAAAGCCTTTCCCTCAGTTCGGGCTTTTGTGTCGTCACACCGACCGGACAAGCACCCGTTTCGCAAATCCTGTATTGCTGACAGGCAGCTGCCATAAGTGCAGCAGTTCCCAAAGCGATCGCATCGGCTCCCATAGCTAATGCTTTTGCGAAATCGGAGGAAAGTCGCAATCCGCCGGTGATTACAAGTGTCACATCATCGATCCCATTCTCATCCAAAAATTTTCGCGCCCGAAATAGAGCAAAGGGTGTGGGAACAGAGGTCGCGGCCTTGACGACTTTGGGCGAGGCGGCCGTTGCGCCCGGCCTGCCGTCGACGGTGATGAAATCGGGATCGGCATACAACGCCACCTCCAGGTCGGCCTCGATGTGCCCAGCGGCGATTTTTATCCCGATCGGCTTGCCTCCCGACCGCTCCCTCAACATCGTCACTGTATCTTTGAGATCGTCTTTACTTTTGACATCGGGAAATCGTGCGGGACTTATGATATCGGTCCCTTCGGGGAATCCACGTATTTTGGCGATCTCCGGCGTCACCTTTGTGGCGGGAAGATGTCCGCCCATGCCGGGTTTGGCCGATTGGCCGATCTTCATTTCGATGGCATCGACACGCCTCAGATTTTTATCCGTCACAGTGTATTGATTGGGCACATACTCGAATATGTATTTGTACGCATTTTGCAGAGAGTCTTCGACCAATCCCCCTTCCCCCGAACACATCGCTGTTTTTGCCGCCGCACTCCCTTTGGCGAGGGCCATTTTGACGTCCCGGGATAAGGCTCCGAAAGACATGTGTGTGACGTAAATCGGCGTCTGAATGACCAACGGGTGTTTGGCCTTGGGTCCGATCACGGTTTTGATCTTGACCGGCTCATCATCGTTTAGAGGGAGAGTGGCAAGCTGGGCCCCTTTGATGAGGATTTCATCCCAGGAGATGACATTTTTTCTAGTCCGCATGGGCTCGGTAATGGAAGCCCCTGTAATTGCGATTCGTTGAATATCCTCCATCGCTTCTTCAAAATCATCGGATTCTCTTTTTAGATTTCCGAAATATTCACTGATGGTCTCTTGGCCTTTCTTTTCAAGGGGGATGTGGATTTCATCGTCCTCGAATTTGATATGCCAGTGTGTGCCGTCACAAAAGGGTTTATTTTTCGACCCGCCACAGCGGCACAATGTGTAGTGCTCTTTGGACTGCGGTTTCGACCCGTTGTAGTCATTCAGTCCGATGCCTCCAACGACGCTGTAGGGACCATCTTTCCTCAAGGATATGGCTGGCCCTCGATCCAGGGTGTCATGTTTTTCCCCGCAGAGAGAATAGCTCAACGCGCCCGATGGACACATTTCGATAACTCGGACAATCTCTTTCGCAGGAGCACCGTTGGGATCGATCCAGGGTTCGACGCCCATACGGAACACCGACGGCAAATTATCGGTACAGTATCCTGCATGAGAACAGACGCCACGATTGTCATGAATGGTAATGCCCTCTCCGACATAATCGTCCAATCGGTCGGGTTGACGGCCTTCCTTTTTGACGCTGTCGAAATCGATCTTTGCGTGTGTTCCGTCGCAGTGGGGTTTGCTGCCGCTCTTTCCGCACCGGCAGAGAACCATGGTTTTTGCTGTTTTTGCGGATTCTCCTCTGGATGTTTTCAAGTCTGAGATATTGGAAACGACATAGGGGCCATTTTCAGTGGCCTCAATTTTTGGTCTTCCTTTTTTGGGCATCTTCATCCCTCCTTTTAGCTACGATGTTTTATTTTTCAGTTGGAAAAGGTCCCTTAATTTTCAAAGATTCTTGGGACTCACTCCAACCACATTGACTTCACATATCCCCGATGACCTTAGCACACTTAAAATGCAATGGTCAATTCGACTCGGAGTGGCTATTCATATTTGAGGGTATGGGCGGGATTGGAGTGGGCGACTTTGAGGCTGTGGTAGCTCGCAGTCAGAAAAGCCACCAGTAAACCACTGCCTATAGCGCCGACAAACAGCATCCCATTAACCCCGGTCCTGTAGGCGAAATTCTCTAGCCACATCTCTCTGAGGATCAAGGAAACAGGGCAAATGATAGCTGCGGCAATCACGATCATGACAAATATTTCTTTAAATAAAATTCCAACGATATTCGCCGGGGTCGCTCCGTGGATTTTCCGGATGGCGATCTCCTTGGTGCGACGAATCGCGTTGAATGAGCTCAGCCCGAGCAAACCCAGAACAGAGATCACCACACAGATCGTGGCAAGAAGTTTCATGAGGACATTTTGACGCCTATCCGCTTTATAAAGGCGGCCGAAGTCCACATCCAGGAACCGGTATTCAAACGGACGATTCGGTGCGACCTCTTTCCATTTATTCTCGAGAAAGCCCATTGTTCGGACGATATTATTGCCATCGATCTTCAGGATCATGGTGGTGCCTACAAACTCGGGAAGCATCCGGATGAGCAGCGGCTCAATCTTGTTATGAAGAGACCGATAATGAAAATCCTTGACGACACCGATCACCTGACCTTTGAAAAAATCGAACTGGTCGATCTTTTTTCCGATGGGATTCTCCCATTCGAGTTCGCGCACTAGTGTTTCGTTGACGATAACGGCATTTTCTTGGTCGGAGGAATGTGTCCTGTCAAAATCTCTCCCCAAAACCAGCTCGAGCCCCAGCGTCTCTAAATAATCGAAACCGGCAAACAACACATAGAAATTATGTTCTTCGATTCCTTCGTTGCCTTCGAATTTGTAAAGCCCAGTCGATGGCCTCCCCGGCCAGCTCCACCCAAAGGCTGCAGACAGAACTCCTGGATGATCCAAAATCTCCTGCCGCAGAGTGTCGAGACTCTCTTCCGTCGCTTCTCCTCGAATCTGAAAGGAGACGATGTTATCCTTTTTGAAACCGAGATTTTTGCTGCTTACAAAATTGACTTGGTCGAGCATGAAGAGCATGAGGACAACGACACCCAGAGAAATAACGAATTGAGACGTCACGAGAACGCGGCGGATAAACAGGCCTCCTTTTCCGGATTTGAATACCCCTGACAGTGCTTTTACCGGCCGGATGCCGGAGATGTACACGGCGGGATAAAAACCGGACATTAGTGCGATAAAAACATAAAGTCCCAGGATACTCAAAAGGAGTGGAGCATTCTTCAGGATGTCGACGTGCATCATAAAGCCAAAAAGTTGCTCGACCGGTGCTATGATGAGGAATATTTTCACAAGAAGAAACGCAAGGAGAACAGCCGAAGCCGAAAGGACAAACGACTCGCTGAGGAGTTGTGAGACCAGATTCGTTCTATCCGAACCCAGAACTTTCTTTACGCCGATTTCCTTGGCGCGGATGGCGGATCGGGCTGTGGCCAAGTTCGCATAATTGATGCAGGCAAGGAGGAGAATAAAAATCCCGATCACGAAAAAAGCGGATAAATAGAAACGGTTGCCGATAGCGACATTTCCCCTAATGGGTGTGGGATCGTAGCGGATATCGGTAAGCCTTTGGAAGACCGGCTTAAAGACCTGGCCATAGAGTTTGCCGTGCTCTGCGCAATACTTCTCGTAAAAACGTGGCCATTTTTCATTGAATGAAACAAAATCATAATTTTCGGGGAGCAGAACGAAGGTGAATCCGAAGAGCTCGAACATGGACCACGCTTGGAGTTCACTATCGGGATCCACGAACTCAACGGGGATGATCCCGCCAATATTCAAATGGGAGTTTTGAGGAGGCGCCTTTATAACACCTGTGACTTCTAGAAATTGATCAGCATCCACTTGAATGTTTTTCCCGAGCGGGTCTGCACTCCCAAAGTACTTCCTGGCGAGAGGCTCTGTGAGGACGATGCTTTTAGGATTATCGAGGCAGCTCTCGGAATCTCCCTGGATAAACTCATAGGAGAATACTCTGAATATGCTTGGGTCCGCGAGGTAAATCTGACTTTCATAAGATGCGATGTCCCTATCCTTCTGTGTTAATAACATCTGGCGCTGGGGAGCGATGCGTACATATTCTTCGATCTCCGGAAACTCTTCTTTGAGACGGGGGCCTAATGCGGGAGAACTTCCTGAAAACCTGATCGGCTCTCCTGAAGTCATATAAGTGGAATAGACGCGGTATATGCGGTCAGAGTTTTCGTGGTAGCGATCGAAGGCGAGTTCGTTCTGGAGAAAAAGAAAGATAACAATACAGGATGCAATGCCGAATGAAAGGCCCAAAATGTTCAAACTATAGTGGAACTTATCCCTTTTGATCAATCGAAAAGTGAAATTCAGAGTTCTTAGAAACATAATAACCCCCCATTGGGTGAAATTTTTGATAAAAACGAAAAGAGAAAGAATAACTTGAGCTCTATACCATAGGCGCGCCCGAAAGGGGCCGATCTCTTCGAGCTTGTCAAGGTAGACTTCTTCCATATCGCCGATCGTCGTAAGCGATCCATGATCCGGAAATATTTTGCCTAAGATAAATTCCGAAAGTGGCGGCGGTTTGGGAAAAGACCTTTTCGTTTTCATCGGGAAGATCTGGTGGAAAGCTCGGGTATGTCCGCCCAGAGGGATTGCTGGAGATTTCTGATTTCAATGAGTGCTTCTTTGCCTTGACTGGTCAAGAAATAGAGGCGTTTGCTCCTTCCCCCGCGTTTCTTAGTGGGTGAAGAGAGCTTGGATCTGAGATATTTTTTCTTCGTGAGGCGCTCCAGGGTGATGAACACGGCGCCGAAGGACCACGTTTTTCCGGTCAGTTCTTTGACTTTATCCCGAATTGTAACGGCGTAGGCATTGTCCTGTAATTTCCAGATTGCCAGCAAAAAGACCTCCTCAGGCCTGGATAGAAGTTTCATCTTCGCTCCTTATGGTTGGGGATCGCATGAATGGAAAAAAGCTGTGGTGCGGATTTTTTCCCTGGCTTTCTGGCATCTGTTTGTACTTTTGCGATCATTTGTTTTATTTATTAGGAATAATCCTTTCACCTCTTTAAACGCCAAAAGAGCAAAAAAGGTTGTCTTTTTTTTATCAGCACACTTTTAATGTTTTAATGGGGTCGTTTAATGGAGTCGGGCCACAGCAAATAATTGAATACAAACGAGTTGACTCATTTTTCATCATAGATTACAGCCTTAAATGCACTATTTTAGGAGTAAAATCGATGTTCTAACAAATTGAATGATATAGTACAAAAATTTCTTTAGACGATCGATTTTACCCCCAAAATTATGCGTTTAAGCCAATTTTTTCGTGAAAAATATGAATGAACTTATTTATTATAAATAAGTTGTTGAGGCCAGACCCCAATTAGTAGAGACCCCAATTAGTAGACCCCAATTTGAATATAAGGCGGCTGCAAGAAGTGGAAAAGATCTCTTAGTTTTTTTCGTCAGACGAGTTTTTTACGAATTCTTTTCGGAATTCTTCTTCGTCGATCTTTAAAAGTTCGAATATTTTTTTTAGAAGAGTTTCCATGTCGATGGGCTTGGTTACAAAATAGTCGGCTCCGCTATCGAACGCCTCCTCCAATCCAAATCGGCCCTTATAAACACCGGTCATCATGATCACTTTTGTGTTCTTCAATTCCGGGTTCGACTTGATTGTCTTACAAAGATCCACACCGTGAATTTTCGGCATGAGCATGTCACTGACCACGAGGTCCGGTTTCTCTCTGGTTACTAAGTCGAATCCCTCTTCACCATCCTTAGCGCTGTACACCCAAAATCCATGCATAATCAGGTTTCGTTCGAGTAGAGCCAGGGTTGCCCTATCGTCATCCACCACGACAATTTTTACGCTCATCGATATCTGCGTTGCTCTATTTTTGCTTCCGGTATTTTTATACCACATTAAAAAAACATCTTCAATCAAAAGACAACATCCTGGATAATACCGATGTATTTATGCTAGATATCATAGCCAAAGACCGAATTCATTCACCCAAAAATAAACTCGATCGATCTAAGGATTGTACAGGGATATGATGGCAAACGAATTTAGGTTCGATAGGTTTGATGTTCCTTTTTGAGTGTTTTGTCTGACAAATCATACTCCCCGCTTGACATTGAATGTAAAATACTCACTAAGACCCAGGAAGGGAATTTTATGACATCAGACTGCGCCAAATATTGTCCAAAAAGGTTTAAACAGAATGTTAAAAAACTACATTAAAACCGCTTTTCGTAATCTCAAACGCTACAAAGGATACTCTTTCATAAACCTGATGGGACTGGCCATCGGGATTGCCTGCTGCATCCTGATAATGATCTACATGCAGGATGAATTCAGCTACGACCGCTACCCTCAACATTTTGAGCGGATCTACAGGATCACTTATCATGCCCAGACACCCGATCGCGGAGAGATCAACACTGCCCGAACGCCTCCTCCCTGGGCCCCCTCACTCGCCCAAGACTATCCCGAGATCGAAAGCTATTGCCGCTTGAAGACGCCGCTGGTCTCCTGGCTCGTCAGCCGAGAGGAGGTGGACAAAAGGTTCCATGAGAAAGGATTTTATTTTGCCGACGAAACCGTCTTCGATTTTTTCAATTTCTCTCTCAAGAAGGGAGATCCACAGACAGCTCTTAAAGACCCGAGAACACTTGTCCTTACGGAAAGGGCTGCACAAAAATATTTCGGCAGTGAAGACCCTATGGGAAAAACATTGCGTCTCGATAACACCTATGATTTTTTGGTCACGGGTGTCATGAAGGATGTTCCCAAAAACAGTCATTTTTCATTCGACATCCTCGCCTCTTTTTCGACTCTGAGTGCCATTCCTATTTATGGGGGCGACGTTTACACGACCTGGAGGAACGGAATTGGACCGAATTTGTACACCTATGTCCGGTTGAGGGAAGGAGCAGCCCCCTCTATGATCGAGGCAAAAATGCCCGAATTTCTGCAAAAATATTTAGGCGACCTCATCCGGCGGGTCAACATAAAGGTCGCCCCTAAGCTTCAACCCTTAACCAGCATACATCTTCATTCGAACCTGGATGCAGAGATCCGTGCAAACAGCGACATTCGCTACATATACATCTTTTCGGCCATAGCCATTTTTATTCTGTTGATCGCATGCATCAATTTCATGAACTTGGCTACAGCCCGCTCGTCCATTAGAGCGCAGGAAGTGGGGATGCGGAAAGTGATCGGGGCAGAGAAAAGACAGCTCGTTTTTCAATTTTTCGGCGAAACCGTCTTCCTTGCATTTCTAGCCCTTTTCCTGTCATTAATCCTGGTCTATATTTTTCTTCCTGTGTTCAATTCTCTATCAGGAAAGACGCTGGTGTTCACCTTTGGGGATCCTCGGATTCTATTTGGTGTCGTGGGAATTACTTTATTCGTTGGACTTGTCTCCGGCAGCTATCCGGCATTATATCTATCCTCCTTCCAGCCGGTCGCGATCTTTAGAGGCTCTTTAAGGGCGGGCAGAGCAAACAAAATATTAAGGAAAACACTAGTGGTATTCCAATTCACTCTCTCTATAGTTTTCATCATCGGCACGGGAATCATCTATGACCAGCTTCAGTTTCTGAGAGACAAGAATTTGGGTTTCGATAAGGAGCAGATCGTCGTTCTCCCCATGGGAGATCCGCGTGCCCGCCAGGTCTACCAGACCTTTAAGGATAAAGCTCTCCAAAAGCCCAGCGTGATGGCCGTATCGGGGACGAACAGCGTTCCCGGCGGTTTGATCGGAGTTGTGCTGTTTCTTCCCGAAGATGCGCAGGCAGGCGAGGAAGTCACTATGGAACAGTTTGCCGTAGACCACGATTTTATCGACGCGATGGGGTTGAAGATCATCGAAGGAAGAGATTTTTCGGTGGAATATTCCACGGACACGATGGAGGCCTTTATCCTCAATGAAGCGGCGGTGAAACACATGGGCTGGGAGGGGGAGGCAATCGATAAGCGCATCAATATCGGGAATTTCAAACGGGGACGAGTGGTTGGAGTGGTCAATGATTTTCACGCCAAATCTCTGCATCAAAAGATCGAACCTTTGCTTATCCACATCGCGCCCAATCCCGACGCATACATTCAGCTCATCGTGAGAATCGCACCTTACGATTATGATCGGACATTGAAGGCCCTCGAGAATATATGGAAGGAGGTTTATCCCAAAGATCCATTTGCCTATAGTTTCCTGGATGACGATTTCGATAACCTTTACAGAAGCGAGAGGCAGAGAGGAAAAGTGTTTCTGGCTTTTTCTGTCCTTGCCATCTTTATCGCTTGTTTGGGACTTTTCGGTTTGGCTTCATTCACTTCGGAACAGAAGACAAAAGAGATCGGTATAAGAAAAGTCCTGGGCGCGACGGTGGGAAGTATCGTAGGACTGCTATCGGTCGAGTTTATAAAGCTTGTGCTTTTAGCGAATTTAATCGCTTGGCCTGTTTCCTACTACATCATGGACAACTGGTTAAGCAATTTTGCATACAGG
>JASFEP010000179.1:0-8743 GCA_050124775.1 Candidatus Aminicenantota bacterium | reverse complement strand
CGATCAGTTGGCTGATATTGCAGCGTTGGCCGGAGCTTCGACTTCCGGAGAGCTCGCAAACGCAAAATGGGGCCCGGAATTCGAGGGGGAGTTTGTCTACAACTTCACCGAGCGCTGGGGCCTCGGTTTAGGCGTGGGATACGTCCGGAAATCCATCGAAAGTGGCGTTGAGCTCCAGGTTGGAACTTATGCGCGAGTCTCCTTTGATTGGGAGCCGGTCTATAAGGTCATTCCTCTCACCCTGAATGGATACTACAGCTTTTCGGTCGCATCAAAAATGAACGCCTATGTCAAGGGTGGAGTCGGTTATTACTTTGCCACTTGGGACTACAAAATCCGCCAGGAAAACGAATTGTTAGGCATAACCATCTGGGATGAAAATGAAGGAACGGCCAAGGACAGCGGATTGGGTTTTCAGGGAGGTTTGGGCTTCGAATTCAACCTTTCCGATAGTGCTGCCATATTCGTGGAAGGGACCGGAAGATATGTCAATCTGAAGGACTGGGATGTCGATAACCTTTACAGGTCGGCCCTGGGGTCAGAGAGAGACAGAGGCACTTTCTGGTATATCGAGGAATTCGAGGAAGACACGGGCAAATATTATCCCTCTCTCGAGCTGTCGGATGAGGAGCCTTCAGACCCCGACTTTCGCAATGTCAGGAAGGCTGAGGTCGGCCTTTCCGGGATCGTCTTCAAAGTGGGAATCAAATTCAGTTTTTGATGGGAAAAGGCATCAAGCCGAACGAATGACTCGCTGAGACATTTTTTTAACACTTTTTTTGCACTCGCGTGTTCAATATGTAGGAATTTTTTTTGACCATCTTCTCTGGAATTTAGGAGGATGATGATGCGATTGAATGAGAGCAAAAGACTCTTCGTTTATTGTGTCGTCCTGCTCACACTGTTGAGTGGGGGGGTGACGCATGCTTCGGCGACGTTTCAAAATGCTGGCCGCATCGATCCCCCTCAAGGGGTAAGAGACAGACTGACTTTCGATGACTTGATGGGCGGCAACTATCCTGAATTGGTTCACAACGATTATTTCATGGCCATCGGGAGCGATGCGCCGGCGGTCCATCCTCTTTCCGGTGTGATACACTTTGCGGAAACAGTGATGCAAACGAACCATCCTACGAGCACTTGGGCGGGAGACGGGATGAGATTTTTCCCCGAATTTTCAGTTCCAATGATCAGCTACGGCGAATACCTCATTCCCTTGAACCGAGACATCATTTTATCCGGCGACCAGCAGAACAGCTTCTGGAACATCATCCTGTCTCCGGGACGGGTTTGGCAGGAGGAGGGGGATAACGGTTGTTCACGCGCGTCCTTTCCGTTCACCTTCACAGATAATTATATAGGACAGGCAAGGAACGGGCTGGCCACCTTTGTCTACGATTCGTCTGAGATTTCCGATGTGGCCATCCAGATCACCCAGGAGACCTCTCCCGTGGACGACTATGACATCGCAAATTTCAGGGCGATGGTCCCTGCGAGGTATGAACCGGGCTTTTTGGAAGGGGCGGAGCAGAAAATTCGAGAGTTCACAGAAGAGCTTGCCGCGAGGCCCCCGGTGCGGGCCTGGGCCCATCTGCCTATGGGAGGCTTCACAGCGGAGTTTTTTCGGGGGGGCTTGCCTCCCGAGGAAGTGAGCGCAGCGGCTTTGCTTTTGGACGGAGCACTCTACATCCAGACTCCCTACACCCGAACCGGTCCCTATCCCTATCCCTTGGAGATGCGACATGGCGTATTTTCGGTCACGAAGTCATTGATGATGGGGCTTTCCATGTTTTTTGCAGCGGAAAGGTATGGCGAGGACATTTTCCATGAGAAGATTGTGGATTTTGTTCCGGCTCTGGCCGGCCATCCCGGATGGCAGGGAGTGACTTTCGAGGATACATTGTGTATGGCCACTGGGACGCAGGGAGGAGATGCAGGGGATAATATCGGCCCCTTTATTTTGGAGAGGACAGCCGAAGAAAAGATTGCTGCTGTGGGGGCGCTCCCCGATGCGGCGCCTGTCCCCGGGACTGTCTTTAACTATGCATCCACCAACACCTTTGTCCTCTCCTATGCCCTTGAGCAGTACGTTAAAGCCGTGGAAGGGCCTGAAGCGGATTATTGGTCGATGGTCAAAGAGCACGTGCTGAGGCCGCTGAGGATTCCTCATCTTCCCATCGCTAGGACTATCGAGAGCGGGGAAGAATTGGGAATTCCTGTGGGGGGATGGGGAAGCTACCCCAATGTCATAGAGGCCGCAAAGATCGGAGAGTTGCTGCACAATGAGGGCCGGCTGGGGGGAGAGCAGGTGTTGAACGCGTGGAGAGTCAAAGAAGCCCTCTACCGGACCTTCAGATCGGGGTATGACGCCGGGACCGTGAATGGATTGCCCCGGGAATATCTCCACTCCATGTGGATCAATAATATAGGATTATCGACCGGTGTAGTGACGGTTCCGTCGATGAGAGGGCATGGTGGCAACTTTGTGACTATCATGCCCAACGGCGTGATCGCTATCCGCTTCAGCGATTCGAACCTGAATTATATTTCGCATATGATCGCAGTGAGCGTGTTTTACAGCAGCGGTCTCTCTTAATAGGGTCAGATGCTTTATCGAAGAGATAAGATTTTCAGAGTGTGCTTTCCTTGGCGGATGAGATAAATTTAACGCCTGTGAGGTAGTTGTCCTGCCAGATAACCTCTGCGAGGGTGTCTATGGTTTTAGAGGATTGTCCGGGAAGGTCGAAATTCAGCTTGAGGATCATCCCGGGATAGACCTCGTTATCGAGAAGGAGGCGCATCCCTGTCTGGCTAATATCTTGGGTGAACACACCGAATTCAGAGGATTCGGATAATTGGTAGTTCGCCTTTCTGATAAATTCCACGCGCGGAAATTTGCGTCTTTCAGATTTTTTCATTTTTTTGGGGGGGTCAGATTTTCTTTTTCCCCAGGAACGGGTGATTCTTATCTTGACATCGTACATAGCTACTCCGATTGTAGCAAAGTTTAAAGCTAAGATTAAGAGATTTTTTTTAAATGGGGACGGGCCATGGCAATCAATTGAAAATAAATAAAATAGCTTGGATAATAACAATTTATTTTATCTTAGAATGACTTTTTTTGGGGGTAAATCGGCCTTCTAAGACATGTACGCTTTAGCCAGATAAAATTCCTATTTTGGTATTCTGTATTGCTTCTTAGAAGGACGATTTTGGTATTGAAAAGGCTTGTTTAGAAGGGATTTTAGGCTTTGGAAATATCTTAACTCTAAGTAAATCAATTAGATGCTGTGGCCCGTCCCCATTTAGGGCAACCTTTTGTGGAGATGTTCGTATATATAATTAGTATCAATTATTGAGAGAAATAAATATTCCTTGTCCGGAGAACACGATGAAATTATTATCACGGGCTGAAGAGATCGTTTTGCTGACTATCCTAAAACTCGATGAACATGCTTATGGTGTTGCTATCAGGGATCACCTTAAGGAAGAAACAGGCACCGACTGGTCCTTTGGATCGATTTATATGCCTCTCAACAGGTTGACAAAAAAAGGATATGTGACCAAACACTATGCGGATCCCATACCAGAAAGGGGCGGCCGCAGAAAATGCATCTACGCCGTAACAGATAGAGGAATCGCCGCACTCAAAGATCTCCAGAAAATTCATGAATCAGTTTGGTCGGGTATCAAAGAGGTGTTTTTAAAGCAAGAGAATTAACGTGGAAAATCGGAATATAAACCGACCCAAGATCGGTAAATTTTTGCTCAAACACCTGCTGCTTCCTTATGAATGCGAAGAAAAACTGGGCGATTTTGACGAGGTTTTTCTGCGAGAATCAATTGAAAAAAGTGTCCGAAGAGCCAGATTTTGGTACTGGAAGCAGGTTTTTCTCGCAATCCCCACATTTCTTCCTAATCTATTGTATTGGAGTATCGTTATGTTTAACAATTACCTGAAAATTGCATTCAGAAGTCTTCGAAAGCAAAAATTGAACAGTCTCTTAAACACTGTCGGATTGGCTGTCGGCATCGCCTGCAGTCTTCTCATCATATTGCATGTCAAACACGAGCTCAGTTATGACCGCCACTTTTCCAAGTCCGACCGGATTTATCGACTGATCGATGCCGATTCCCCGACTTCCAAAGGATGGGCATGCACATCTCCGGCCGTAGGCCTCTTGATCCAGAATGATATTCCTGAGATCGAACAGGTCACACGATTTTTTTATATGAAAAACCTGGTGGTAAGTTATATCCCTGAAAGAGGAGAGATTGAAAGATTCGATGAGGAGGGAGGTTTCTTTACCGATCCAGAAACGTTGTCCATGTTCGACCTGAATTTTCTACAGGGCGATCCAGAAAAAGCCCTCGAAAATGTGGATTCTGTCGTCATCAACTCCACCCTGGCCAAAAAATATTTCGGCACCGAAAATCCCATCGGCGAAACCCTCCTTACGGATTGGCCTAAACCCTGGAAAGTGACTGGTGTCGTCGAGGACCTTCCATCGAACACCCATTTCCGTTTCGATTTTCTGGTCTCATTGTCGACGATGTACAAGTATGTCAACAGAGGCGCAATGACGTCCCGGGGTTGGAACGCTTTTTACACTTATATCGTGATCGATCCCAACCACACGCGCGATACAGTGGAAGCCAAATTGCCCGCATTCATCACCAACTTCGACAGGGGGAGGGGATCCAACGAACAGGAATACAGAGGCCACCATATGTATCTTCAGCCCATCACCGATATCCATCTCTACTCGCATATGGAAAAAGAGTTCGGCCCCAACAGCGACATTGCCTATGTCTACATTTTCTCTGCGATCGCATTTTTCATCCTCCTGATAGCGGGCGTGAATTTTGTCAACATCACGACAGCTTATTCTTTCAAACGTATGAAAGAGGTCGGGATACGCAAAGTCGTGGGCGCTTACAAGCGCCAGTTAGTGAAACAGTTTTTGGGAGAGTCGATACTGACGGCAATCGTCTCGGGTGTTTTGGCTGTTTTTCTTTTTCAGGCGGTTCTTCCCTTTTACAATCAGCTCTCCGGAAAGAGCATGACCTTCTCTCAGATTTTTCTGCCCACAAATTTTGCCGTTCTTTGGGCGGTCGTCCTGTTTTTAGGCGCGCTCGCCGGCCTTTATCCAGCGCTTTTTTTGGCGGGATTCAAACCTGTCGATTCGATTCGAGGCACTAAGGATCCGAAATCTTATGCAGCCCGTATCCGCAAGGGATTGGTCGTCTTCCAGTTCGTGATCTCTGTATTCATGATCTTCAGCACTGTCACCATCTACAAGCAGATGAAATATTTTCGCGAAAAAGACCTGGGGTTCGACAAGGACCAGGTCGTAGCCATAAAGCTTTACGGCGACCTCAGGCGCTCGTTCATAAAGAGCGGCAACACCGTCAAGGCCGAGCTCAAACGCCATTCCGCGATTTCGAACGTCGGTGCCGTCTCAAAACTCCCTGGCGAGCGGTGTGGGTATGAAGGATTCATACCCGAAGGAACTCCGGATGACCAAGTTCTTCCTAACCTAAGATACGTGAGGGTGGATGAAGACTACATCGAAACTCTAGGACTCATCCTTAAAGAGGGCCGGAGTTTTAAAGGTCTGACACCGGACAGAAACGGTTTTATCATCAATGAGGCCGCGGTGAGAACTCTCGACCTCAAAGATCCCGTCGGGAAAAAGGCTCGGCATGAGGGCGATGAGGCCGTAGAGATCCTGGGAGTTCTCAAAGACTACAATTATGCGTCGCTTCACAGCCGTATTGACCCCCTGGTTCTCGATTACAATCCTGAGGTGGCCAAGTATATGCTCGTGAAGATCCAGGGGGGGAACATTCCGGAGGCGATAGAATACATCGAAGCCAAGCTCGATGATATCGCGCCGGGGCATCCTTTAATGTACACCTTTGTGGACGAATTTCTGAACACTCTGTATCGTTCAGAAGAGGTCGTCAGCAACATCTTCAAGTATTTCTCGCTGCTGGCGATTCTCATCGCCTGTATGGGACTTTTTGGATTGTCCGTCTATTCGGCAGAACTCCGCGTAAAAGAGATCGGCGTACGCAAAGTGTTGGGTGCCACCATCCCGAACATCATCCTTCTACTGTCAAAAGAATTTACAAAGTGGGTGATTGTGGCTTGTGTGATTGCCCTTCCGCTTGCCTATTATTCCATGAATCAATGGCTCGAAAATTTTGCCTACCGGACGAGCATAAGCGCAGAGATTTTTATCATTTCTCCCCTGATCGCGGCATTGATTGCCATATTCACAGTTAGCTATCAATCAATAAAAGCAGCCCTCTCTAATCCTGTAGAATCACTGAGATATGAGTAATAGAGGGACGGGCCAAGATAACTAATTGAAAAAAAATAAGATAAATCTGAAATGATGCTTGATTTTTGCCTTAGAGTGATTTTTTTTGGGTATAAATGAGCAATTTAAGAGGCGTTTTCTCTTTCGATAGTCACCAAGTGTCTCTTTTTGGCTACAATCCTGAATTTGATTCAAAGATAGGAAGATTTGGCACGTAGATTGCAGGGATAATGTATCCTGATCCGATTTGAGATAAAAACCAGAAAGAATTCAAAAATTTCGAACAGGATCACGAGGGATAATTCAGGTTTGAGGAGGAAAGAATGAATAAGGCCGCGATAATCTTCACTCTTGCAAGCCTTTTTATTATCGGCATTTGTATTGGCGATGCGCTGGCCATCCCTAAAAAGAGTCGACCCGCCGATAACTATTTGACATTCTCTTTTGTCATTCATCCTGTGAGCGTGGGTTATAAACGTCAGATGGCTCCAAGTTTTTATTTCACTGGAAATATAGATTATGAAAGCTCCCATGGGGACATCTACTTCCAGGGAGGGGGCGCTTACATGATCCCGCGGAAATTTTGGATATTCTGGTTTTATGGGGGAGGAGGCTGGCAGTTTTCCCGTAACCACGGATATCAATTTCCTTACGTGACTTTGGGCACACGAGTTTGGATTCTTTCTTGGGAGGTTGTCTATCCCTTACAGAGAGCGGAAGAGACTAGTTATCGCTTTGGATTCAGCATCGCCTTTTAGCTGGTCGTTTTATTCTTTGATATCCTCGAGGACGAATTTTATTCCCTCGGCCTGAGGATGATCCGGGGCTATTTCGAGGAATTTTTCGAAATATTCTTTGGCCTTCACGGTATCGTTTTTGTTGAGATAAGCATATCCCAGCCTCATGTAAGGCTCTGGCCAGGTCGGCTTGATATCCGAGGCGATCCTGAAATATTCGATGGCCTCTTCGATCTTTCGCAACGAAAAATGAATCTCTCCTAAGTTGTAGTTGACTTCTTCATCCATAGGGTTCAGTTTATGGGCCTGGAGAAAGTACTCGAGAGCGGCCTCGTTATCGCTGTTTCTCGCGCTTATAGTCCCCAATGAAGAGAGCGCATCTGCCTGCATGGGAATGCTAATGGGGCTGTTTTCCTTCCTGGCAGCCTCGAGAAAATTCAGGAATGCCTTCTCTGCACGGTCGAACTTCTCCATCTTCATGTAGCAGTTGCCGATGTAGTTATGGACTAGATAGTTTTCGGGCGAATCTTCGAGGACGAGCTCGTAGGAGGCAACGGCATCTTCATAGCGGCCTTCTTGAATATATTTTCCCGCGTCCTCCAAATGATTGGACATCATGACAGATGGTTTTTGAGCGTCTGGTAACTCTTTGGATAACTCTGCACGCTTCAGTTTGAAATTTACGTGGAGGTTTGGATAATCCTGACTGATCTCAACCCTCTCGGTTTCTGGAAAGTATCCATCGGCAGCTGCAGTCACTACAACATCCCCGCCCGATACATGAAACATTCGCCAGAGGCCTTTGGCATTGGTGGTTGCCGTTTTTTTAAAGGTCGTCAAGTGTTTTGAGACATGCTGCAATTTTTCGACTGTGACGGTTGCATTAGGGATGGGATTTCCGTCTTCGTCGGTTACTCTTCCCTCGAGCCGTCCATACCCCAGAGACTGTGAAAGGAGGAAATTTCCCTGGAAGACGATACAAAAAAATATGATAATGCAAGATGTCAAAATTCGTTTATTTACCATTTTCGATACCTCATCCACCGGATAATCGCTCTATTTATAAAGTTAACACACTGCCATAAAATGTCAAGAAAGAAAAGAGGGACGGGCCACAGCATCTAATTGAAAACAATAAGATTAGCATTTAAAATGATCGCTATTTCTGTTTTAGAGGTCCCATTTTAATAGGAAAATGGTGCCTCTTTTGCAACTTTTTTCTGTATCGAGCGTATGTATAGATAGAATATGTTTCAAGTTTTATGAAAGATATCGCATGACGGAGGAACACAATGACAGGATTAACGCGCAAAGAAGAATTGATACTGCTCTCCATTTTTAACCTTCGAAAGGATGCCTATCTTGTCGCCATCACAGACCACTTGTCCAGGATTACCGAGAAAAAGGTCACTATCACCTCCGTCCATCTGCCTCTGAACAGACTCGAAAGACGAGGGCTTATTGCGTCGAAACTGGGAGAGGCAACAGCCGTAAGGGGCGGGCGCAGAAAGCGTATCTACACCATCACTAAAATGGGCTTCGCCGAACTTCGAGAATACAAAAGGATCCACGACGAGCTTTGGGAGAAATATTCAATAAACTCCTCCCTCGAGGAGAATATCTGATGGATCCCAAAGAACGTCCCTCGCCCCCTCCACAGATTCTGGAGCTTTTGCT
>JASFEP010000178.1:0-8750 GCA_050124775.1 Candidatus Aminicenantota bacterium | reverse complement strand
CACACGCACACTCCCAGATCTCCTTTAGCGGGTCCCCTGGTATTGACGTTTTTCTCTGCGAAGGAAAAATCATAGAGATGCTTCTGGTCATTTCCCGCCTGTGACAAGCTTTTGAGTGCCGCATCCTTAAGATAGACATCTTCGATCCGGTCGAGAAAATATGGCTTGTAATACCCTTTTTCGAGTCCGTGGAATTCTCGGCCCAAGAAATTCTGCCAGGCCTCAACGAGATCATCTCCCTCTGTCCAAACCTGGATCCAGCACTTTCTCTGCTTATCGACCACCGTATCGAGTGGAGAGAGGTGAAATGTGGGACTCCTTTCGGCACAATCGATAAACACCGTGATCAAAGCTTTTTTGGCGAAATAAGTGGCAAAATTCTCGTTTTTATAGGTCTCGGATTCCAGATCTGTGAATCTTTCTATACTTTGCAGTGATTGGATCAATTGATCTCTGATGCGGTTAAATACCTGAAATCTCTCCTTCCATCCCGTCAGTTGCGAAAAACCCAAATCTGCCAGCTCCTCATCGGAAAGTGACTCTTTTAACACTCTCCGTATCCCCAATTCCAGGATGACTCCCAGAATGAATGTTTCTATGGTCGTGGCTTGCATGCGTGTGGACCCCGTGATCGACTGAGGGCCGGTCGTTAGATTGATTTTTGTGATGGGCTCGGTCTCAAGCACGGCACGGCTTCTATCGAATGGCCACAAAACTTCATCCGGATTGTTGTAGATAAAATACAGATGTGTTTTGGCATCTTGGGCTGTGAGTTTCGTAAGATTGCCATACTGCCTTAGGGCTGCCCGTATTGCTCCTATCACAGAAGATGTCTCTCCACCTTCCGTGACACAGAACACCACATCCCCCCTCTCCACACCCCTTTCTTGGAGCTGAAGTTCACCCACGAGCTCGAGGTCTTCGAATCCTTCCAGAGCGCTTATGAGGGCGCGGTCACCCCCGGTCATCTCACCGATGAGGAGGTCTTCGATATCTCCGGGGATGGACGATTCCAGCCTCTTCCATAATTCTTCCTTCTTTTTGATCTTTTTCCAGAAGGGCCGCCAAACGGCGCTTTCCATCTGTTTGGCCAGCCGACCTGTCGAACCGCAGCCGTAGACATAGATCTTTTTTCCTTGAAAGATGGCCTGACTGATGGCTCGGACGGCCGAGTCGAGGGCGGAGGTGTCTTCAACCAATTCGCTGAGTTTTAAAGAGATGTCGTCATCCACAGAAAAGATCTGCTTCAATCCTTCTCCAGTCTTATTTTTGATAACATAGCTCAGGTCCCATGTTTTTGGATGCCTCTGTTCTGTGAGGAGGCAATGAAGCTGGAATTGTTTTTTGTTTCGAACAAAATCTACGGATCGGGGAGAGGGATGAATCTTCAGAAGATGCAGTATGTTCTGTTTCATGTTTTAATCTGAACAGAGCCTTATTGTAGTCTTGACAGACTCCCCTTATTTTCTAAGTCGCTTCTGGACATCGTCGCTCTTGAGCTCTCTAAGTGCATCGGATGCGATCCATCGGGCCGATTTGGAATCCATCCCTTTGATCCCTTCGGCCAGTTTGATAGCCGCTTTATTCAAATGGATATTCCTTTTGCCGATGTGCCTTAATGCCCAGTTCACGGATTTTTTCACAAAATTGCGTTCGTCCATAGCTCCGTATTCGATAACTGGGAAGAGCTGGATGAAGGTCTCGTCGTCGGCCTCTTTGTCGTGCCAGGCCAAACAGGCTATGAGTGCATAGGCCGCCCTTTTGACGAACTCCTCCTCTCGTTTTGACCAATCGTGAATTTTCTTTATGGCCAGGGGGCTCTTGTCGAACAGATTCATACAGACTTGATCGCAGATGTCCCAGGACGTGAATTCCTTCACCCATTCTTCCATCTGCTCCCCTGTCAATTTCTCAGGTTCGCCCACTAAAGCGGCGACGATCTGGGCATCTGGAATACCGGTTTTCCACAATTCAAGGGCGAGTGCATGATCTTTTCCAATCTCTTTTGCGATCTTTCGCATGTCGGGAACCTTAACGCCTAATCTCCCTTCCGTCGAGATTCCATAGCGAGCCATGCCTTCCAATTGGTCGGGTCTGGATTTATCTTTTAGTTTTTCCAGAATGTCTTCCACCAAGGCCATAACTTTTATTCTCCGAATCTCAAGATTGTTTGCCCATCCCCGCCGTTACATTTTTTATTGGACCATAGATCTACTGCAGATTTTTTTTAAAAAATTTGAGCGGATCCATACAGACCATGTTGAGCGCGGACATACTCATGCTGGCATAGCTGGCCCGGCCTTTATCGGCGAGGGTTTTTCGGATCTCGAGATGAAGGTGGTTCGGAGTCCCGAAATTCGCCTGTTCCAGCTCTTCTGCATTGAATAGACGTGCCAGATGTGTGTTCTCATTGACCCAATCTCCGACTCGAACTTGAATGTCCTCCACATGAACGTACATGGAGTAAAGAATGTTCCCGTCAGGGAGATGGTGCTCGATGACGACGGATCGGTGGGGGTATTGACGAAAAATGTCCACGACCCATCCGAATCCGATCGCATAGACCTTTTCGTTGAAGTCGCCTTCTAGATCGAGACCCGCATGATGGTGTCCTGGTTTATAGCTTCTCCTGTATTCGCCATAGATTCCCGTGATTCGTCTCTCGATCAGTTCGAGGCTTTTTCTGTCGGTTTCATCGAACGGTGAAAAAAACTTATCACACACACGATCAATATTTTCAAGAATCAGAGCGGACGGATTGTCCTTTTTTGCCTGTGACCCCACACATGCGAGATTTTCAGCTATGAGAAAGGAATTCAGGAAAAGCGTTAAAAATATTAAAATGCAAAAATGCTGCCGGATCAAGAAATACCGAGCAAGTCGAGTTTTATTGTAAGAAACCCAGGTCATTGGTATGTTTTATTCTCAGAGATGCCTATTGTCTCTGTTTTTGGTGCGGATTGCAAATAATGGTTTAGCAGGGAACTTTTACGGCCGATATGCGTAGTAAAGAGTATATACATATTCCGCTTTTTTAGGAGGTAAAATGGAGAGTAAAAAGAAAAAGATCAGTGCAGTCGTGATCTGTAATGTGCTCGTTCTCATGCTTTTAAGCACGATCGCATTTTCCATGGGAGATGACCTCGCGAAAAAGTATGCGCCCATCGTCGGCACTTATGAGTTTCAGGCGGATTACCAGGTCTTAACCGTCAAGTTCTGGGTGGAAGAAGAAAAGTTTTGGGGCGCACCTCCAGGAGAGACTCCGGCAGAGATTGTACCTGTGGAGGGAGAAGAGTGGAAGTTCGAGGCCACCACTGACAGCGGTGAGTATTTTATAATCACATTTGCGAAGGATGAGTCGGGTAAGTTCAATAAATGCATCCTCGAAAACATGGGAATGGAAATCGAGGGGAAACGTATCGAAGAATAATTCAACAGCTATCACCCCCCACTGGGGATGCGTGCGCGCGACTTATTGGAAGTTCTTATAGACCTTCCCGTCCTTCATGACGAAGTTGACCTCACGCAGAGTCAGTATGTTCTCCAGTGGATTTTCAGGAACGGCGATGATGTCTGCCCTCATTTGAGGGTTAATGCGGCCTCGGATTTTTTTCATATCCAGCATTTCTGCGGCGTTGGTCGTTAGAGCACGGAGGATATCTGCAGCGGGAACCTCGGCATCGAGCCATGTATCGAGAAGAGTGAGTGCAGCGCTCCCTCGAGTGTGGCCTGGAATTTTGACCACAACATCGGATCCAAAGGCCATCTTGACTCCGATCTTGTAAGCTCTTTTGAGGCGGTCCACGATTTTTGGATAGGTCTGGGGCCTGCCATAGACATCCCACACCTCCCGCGAGAAATCCGTGCCACAAAGCCAAATTCCCTTATCTTTGGCCATCTGCAAGGCTTCATCGCTCATGACAAAACCATGCTCGATAGAGGCCAAACCGCCTTCGATGGCGTTGCGTACGCCCTTTTCGGTCACACAGTGGGCCGCCACTTTGACGCCGGCTTTGGCGGCCTCCTCCACCATAAAACGAATATCCTCCGATGAATAGATATATCTTTGGTCGTCGATGACGATCTTGATCCAGTCCGCTCCCAGGTGGAGGTTCAGCCGGATGCCCTTCCGCATTTCATCTCTTGTATCGGCCTCGATGTATTCGATTTTGGGATAGTCCAGATGCTCAAAGTTGACGTGATGCTGGCCCCCCATCGGAGCGATGATCTTTCCCGTGACGAGTGTGTTGGGACCGGGAAATTTTCCGGCGTTGATCGCCCGCTTCAAAGCGATGTCTGCAAAGTGGCCCGCGTTGCCCACGTCTCTTATGGTCGTAAATCCCGATTCCAGATAGGTCCGGGCGTTTTCCACACCCTGCAGTGCTTTGTCTGCCGTTGTGTACAGAAGGTAATCCGCAAGAAAAGCCAGGCCTTGCGTACCCTTCGCTTTCATCATTAAGCAGAGATGAGTATGGCAATCGAACATTCCGGGCAAAACATATGAGTCGGACAGATCGATGATTTTTGTTTTCTCAGGGATCTCGATATCTTTGCCGATAGTTTGGATCCGATTTCCCTTTAAGAGGATCAATACATCCTCTTGGACCGTCGCTTCTTCAGGATCTATAAGCTTTCCGGCCTTGATGACCGTCATTTGTGCTGAAAGAAAAACCGGCAAGATCAAAATGAGTAATGAGATTACAATAGACTTTTTATTCATTTGTTCCTCCTCCTGTTATCTGTTTTTCTCTGCGCTTGTAAACTGAGTTCTTTGAGGTAATACAATAATTCAGTGTGCGTCCTTTTGCCAGTCTTTTCTTCAAATATTGCAGTCTTCTCGGCGAATGAACTATGGATGTATCCGAGACCGCCTTTTGATGCACTCGGCATGGCACCCATTTCAATTTTTGAAACGCTATACCTGGGCAAAAGATTTTGAATTTTTATATCTTTTGTTTATACTAAATAGTCCCTCGATCGAAAGATCCGGACGTCTTTCGAAATATCTTTTATATGGAGCAGAGAAATGAGAAATATCCTCTTTTTATCCCTCGCTTTCAGCCTGTTGTTTTTTGCATGTGCTGAAAAACCAGTCGAACAAGCAGAGGACGAGAATCCGTTTTTTGCTGAGTTCGAAACACCCCATGGTGTTCCTCCCTTCGACAAGATAAAGGAAGAACACTATGTCCCTGCCTTCAAGGAGGGGATTATGCAGGAGAAGGCAGAGATCGATGCGATCGCCAATCATCCTGAACCTCCGAGCTTTGAAAACACGATGGAAGCGCTGGAGGGCACCGGAGACCTGTTGCGGAGAGTCAGCGATACCTTTGATGTTCTGAATGACTCGATGACAAACGACGCAATGCAGGCGATAGACGAAGAGATGGCGCCGCTGAGGTCCAAACACAGAGACGATATCATGTTGAACGCGAAGCTATTCCAGAGGATAAAAGCGGTTTACGAACAGAAGGACGATCTCAATCTAAATGCGGAACAGGCCATGCTTCTCGAGAAGTACTACAAGGATTTTGTGCGTGGCGGCGCAAACCTGGAGGAGGATAAAAAAGCAAGATTCAGGGAGATCAATGAAGAGCTTTCTCTGCTCTCCATCAAGTTCGGTCAGAATGTCTTGAAAGAAACGAACCGGTTCGAAATGGTGATCGATAACGTAGAAGATTTAGCTGGTCTTCCTGAGGCAGTGATTACAGCGGCTGCAGAGACTGCTGCAGAGAGGGGATATGAAGGCAGATGGGTTTTCACCATTCACAAGCCGAGCATGATTCCCTTTCTTCAGTATTCGGAAAAGAGAGGCCTCAGGGAGAAGATATTCAAGGCTTACATCAACAAGGGTAACCACAACGACGAATTGGATAACAAGGCAAATCTTGCCAAGATGGCAGCTTTGCGTGCGGAGAGAGCGCATCTTCTGGGGTACAAAACCCACGCCCATTACGTCCTGGAAAACAACATGGCGAAAGTACCCGAGAATGTGTACGACTTGCTCGATCAAATCTGGAAGCCTGCCTTGAAGATGGCCAAAAGTGAAGCACGAGAGCTTCAGGCGATGATCGACGAGGAGGGGGGCAATTTCAAGCTTGAGCCCTGGGATTGGTGGTACTTCACGGAAAAGCTCAAAAAAGCCAAATATGACCTGGATGAGGAGATGTTGAAGCCTTACTTCGAACTCAATAATGTCAGAGAAGGTGCCTTTGCCTTGGCGAATAAACTCTACGGCATTCAGTTCGTCGAGAGGAACGATATTCCCAAATACCACGAGGATGTCAAGGTATTCGAAGTCAAAGAGGCGGACGGTTCCCACATAGGAATTCTCTACACGGATTATTACCCGAGAGAGAGCAAACGAGGCGGGGCTTGGATGAACGCCTTCCAAAAACAATCCAGGCTGGGAGGTGTGGAGGTCTATCCCATCATCACGAACAACGGGAATTTCCCCAAGCCTACGGGGGATAAGCCTGCGTTGATCAGCTCGGAGAATGTAGCGACGCTCTTCCATGAGTTCGGGCATGCGCTCCACGGGCTGCTCTCCGATTCGACATACAACAGGCTTTCCGGTACGTCAGTACCAAGAGATTTTGTGGAGCTGCCCTCGCAAATCATGGAGCATTGGGTGTTCGAGCCCGAATTGCTCAAAGCGTACGCAAAGCACTATGAAACCGGCGAGGTCATCCCCCAGGATCTGGTCGACAAACTGAAAAAAACCGGCACTTTCAATCAGGGGTTTATAACGGTCGAATACCTTGCGGCCTCCTACCTGGATATGGACTGGCACACGCTGGAGACGGCCGAGCTTCAGGATGCAGAACAATTCGAGACACAGTCCATGGAACGCATCGGCCTCATTCCTGAAATCGTGGTTCGTTACAAGAGTCCCTATTTCAATCACGTCTTCAGCGGCGGATATTCCTCAGGATATTACAGTTACATTTGGGCAGAAGTTCTCGATTCGGATGCCTTTCAGGCCTTTAAAGAAACGAGCCTTTTCGACCGGAAAACGGCAACGGCATTCAGACAGAACATCCTGGCCCGTGGCGGCACAGAGGATCCCATGAAGCTCTACCTGCGTTTTAGAGGAAAAGAGCCGAGTGTCGAGCCTTTGCTCAAAAAACGGGGCCTCCTGTAGGGTTGCAAACGATTCCTGCAGGGACTCTCCAACAAGTGGATAGCAAACAATATGATATCGCGATAATCGGAGGGGGGATTATCGGCTGTGCCACAGCGATGGCACTCGTTAAGGACAAGGATATCTCTATCGCGGTGCTGGAAGCCGAATCCAAGCTGGCCGCTCATCAGACCGGAAACAACAGCGGTGTCATTCATTCGGGCCTTTATTATAAACCGGGATCCTTGAAGGCCAAAAACTGTGTCGAAGGCCGGGAGGCGATGTATCGCTTTTGCACAGAACATGGGATCGCTCACGATCGCTGCGGTAAAGTGGTGATTGCCACCCATGATTATGAGATCCCCATGCTGAACACCCTTGAGGAACGCGGCCGGGCAAACGGTTTGAAGGGGCTGTGCAGACTAAACGCAGAAGAGATCAATGCGTATGAACCCTTTGCGGCTGGGATCGATGGTCTGTTCGTTCCCGATACCGGCGTCGTGGATTATACGCTGGTAACCGAGAAGTTTGCGGAGATCGCGCGGGCGAACGGATGCGAGATTCTTCTTAACACGGAAGTCCTTTCTTGTAATCACGAATCAGAGGGGCTTATCCTGAAAACGAATCAGGGCGATGTCCGATGCAAAAATCTTGTCAATTGTGCGGGCCTCCAATCGGACCGGGTGGCAAAACTATGCGGTGTGAAGCCAGGATTGAAGATCGTTCCATTCAGGGGAGAGTATTATGAGCTCATTCCCGAACGTCAACATCTCGTCAAAAACCTGATCTATCCTGTGCCCGATCTGTCCTTTCCTTTCCTTGGTGTTCATTTCACCCGGATGATCCTGGGGGGAGTGGAAGCCGGTCCGAACGCTGTCTTGGCTTTCAAAAGAGAAGGGTACAAGAAAACGAGTTTTTCCATCAAGGATTCATTCGAAACTTTTACCTATAGTGGGTTTATCAAGCTGATCAAGCCCTACTGGAAAATGGGATTGGGCGAGATGAGGCGTTCTTTTTCGAAAAAAGCCTTTGTGAGGGCACTCCAAAGATTGATCCCTGAACTCGGTTCCGATGATATCTATCCTGGGGGCAGCGGTGTCAGAGCTCAAGCCTTAGAGCCCAACGGAACTTTGGTGGACGACTTCCGTATCGTGGAAGCGGAGAGGATGATCCATGTGCTCAATGCACCTTCCCCTGCTGCCACAGCCGCCATCAGCATCGGAGAAAAGATCGCCCGTATGGCAGGGAAAAACTCTAATCCACGCTCTGTCATTCCACACTGAGCTCTAAATATTCTCAAGACATGTTTTCTTTTTTGTGTTCTTCCAAAAAAAGGTCTGTTATCGTTTTTTCTGTTCTGAATGGAAAATCCGGAAAAATGTGATCAGAGCCACAGTACCTGAAACAAGGAAGAAAATTCCCAAGAGAATATAGGAGTTGGAAAGGGAATACCTGTCTACCAGTTGTCCGAATATAGGGGCAAAAATGACATAGGAGAGGCTCCCTGTCATGTTGGCGATGGAGAGAACTGTGGCCCTGGTTTCCGAACGGATTATGCTGTTCATCTGGTCTAGAAAAAGAGGATAGGAGAGCCCCCATAAAAATGCGTTCATAAAGATGAGGGGTATTA
>JASFEP010000177.1:0-8805 GCA_050124775.1 Candidatus Aminicenantota bacterium | reverse complement strand
ACCGGATCCTGAAGTCCATTCTCCTCGGGAATGGATTTAGCCCTTCTCTGCACTCTGTTGCTCTGCACTGCTCTGAGCGGGAGAGAAGAGCGGAGGAGGCTGAGCGGGAATTGGTGGAGTGGCGAATCG
Source organism: Candidatus Aminicenantota bacterium (assembly GCA_050124775.1). Classification (GTDB taxonomy): domain Bacteria; phylum Acidobacteriota; class Aminicenantia; order Aminicenantales; family Aminicenantaceae; genus WTAW01. The sequence goes on along the minus strand of JASFEP010000177.1, from coordinate 8,676 downwards.
CTCGTTACCTGAAGACCCGGCTCGGGGATGAGCTTGAAGGAATCATCATCAATATCTCGCGCGCGGGATTGTTCGTTGAGTTGAAAGATTTTTTTGTGACCGGGAGGGTTCCTTTTGAAGATCTCCCAGGGGATTATTTCTATAAGCGGGCGGAAAGGACCCTGGTGGGACGACGGACGGGCCATTTATTCGCGCTGGGCCAACCTATCAAAGTGGTTCTTGCTTCTGTGGATCCCTTTGAAAAGAGAATTATCCTGTCTCTCCCTTAAATCTCGACGATGAACAGCGACAAGATGTCATTCGGAGATGAGGATTTTGTCCTGGATTCATGCTCGCGGATTCTGTATTCTTAGAAATGGAGAGACGATTTTTCGTTCGTGAGCCATGGGACATCACAAAAAAGAAAATAACATAGGATTTTGCGATTTTGACGCAACGTTGGATTCCTGGCCAGCCTCTTTGCCGAAAAGGATTGAGGGCGTTCTGGCCATCAAGGGCCGGCAGATCCCTGTATTCGTGTCTCGTTACGAGGAGGGAGGAGCGAAAAGCCTGCCGGGTTCTCATTTTGTCCGTATTCACGCCGACCGGTACTTGAAATTATGCTGGAATGATAAATTCAAGATTTTTAGCCGGAAGAACGGGTCCATTCTTTTTAGGGGAAGAGTTCTTCTCCCCTGCACCGAGGAATCCAAGCAGAAAGGAATCAAAAGAAGATTGGAATTGCTGCAGGGGCTATCAGGCGATGAAAAAGAAATGGTATTGGCCCTGACGTGTTCCTATGGGATCAAAGGACTCGGGGAGAGAGAGTTGGTCGATTTCTCATCCTTGAGCAAAGAGAAACTGCTCAGTCTTAGCAGGCTGCTGGAGGAGGAGGGAAAGATCCGCATTTTATCCTTTTCTCCTCTTTTCCTTCTATCTCAAGACAGCATCGATTTTCTTTCCGAGAGAGTTGTCGCCTATCTTCGCGAATTTCATGAAAAACATCCGGAGGACTTTGGTGTTTCACCGGAGAAGATCCAGAAGAGGTTCGGTTCTCCTCCGAGAGTCTTGGCGTTGGCATTAAAACACCTTAGTCGTACAGGAATAATCAGCAAGGATGAAAGAAACATTGCGATGAGAGATTTCTATCCTCTCCCATCACCTGAGGAAGAGAAGCTTCTACAGGACATGGAATCGATGTATCTCGAGGGGAAGCTTCGTTCCGTATCTATGGGGGAGATACAAAAGCGTTTGAGCCTCTCAATAAAGAAGCTCAATCGACTGCTGTCTTTTCTTGTGGAGCGTCGCAAGATCGTTCTCGGGAGGGATGGATTTCTTCTTCATTCCAAATGGCTGGATGATGTTATTCTCGCTGTCCGGAGCTCGGGGAAAAAGGAGCTCAGTGTTTCTGATTTTAAACAGATGACGGGCTTGACACGAAAATATGCCATTCCCCTGCTCGAGCTGCTCGATGAGCTGGGAGTGACCCGGAGAAAAGGGCCGGTACGGGAGATCATTCAAGATGGGGATAAAAAAGCTTAAAGCAAAATGGCAAGAAGAGACTCAGGCGAGAGCGATTATTGGGGATCGTTCACGCGGATTGTCAGCCCAAGATCGGAGATCGGAGTTCGTAGAAGAATGAAGGGATTAAAAGCTTTGATTCAGGCATAGGGGTGTTGTGCCTCGGTGGTCTCTACGAACTCCGAACAACGGACTCCGAATCTTTTTCATATTCTATCTGCAACGATGCTTAGGCCGAACAAACCTCCTGTAACAAAGTAACCGACAAAGGCTACTGTACCAAACCCTGACCATACTGACCCAATCGTGATCCATGAGGCGATAACGCCCAGGATTCCGATCGTTCTGAAATTCTTTTTTAAGATTCTTTTGAGTTTCATCCTCTCTAAACCTTGGCTTCTTTTTATTTTTTTTCCTTCCGTGTGGATTCTAAGCAAATTGCATGCCAAATATTATATTATTGATAATAATAAAATTGCGGGCACTGAGGTCTTTGAAAAGGACTGTTTATAGACAAATATTGTTATTTTTCATCAAAAATTGTCAACTTTTAGTGAGTCTTCCGAGAGGCCTAGCGCAGGAAGAAGCCGTGTTTGAGAGGATCGGTCGGATCGATGAGGAGTTCATTCTTGCCGGTGATGTGGGCCGAACCCGAGATCTCCGGGATCACAGCGGCGTATGGGCCGTATGTTGTCGTACGGACGATCCTACCAGTAAAATGCGTTCCCAGTATGCTCTCGACCACAAAAGGTTCATTCTTTTGGATTTCCCCCCCTGCGAAATGGAGGGCTGCACGTGCACTCACTCCTGTGCCTGTGGGGCTCCGGTCCACTTCCCCTTCAGCGAACACACACACATTCCGGCTGTGATGCGCCTTGGAGTGAGCAGGTCCGGTGAATATCGTCCCGTAGAGGAAACTGAGCTCCGCTTCTTGGGGGTGCTGGATGGGAAGTTGTTCACTAACGGCCTTCTTGATGCGGCTTCCCGCAGAAACCAGCCTTGAAAACTCCTCAGGGACAAGGCTGAAACCGAGCTCATCGGCCCGACAAAAGGCGTAAAAAGCACCGCCGAATGCGACATCGTATCGAATTTCCCCCAGACCGGGAACAGATACGCATTGATCGACCGCATAGACAAAAGAAGGAACGTTTTCGAAATCAACTCTCTCGACCTTGTTCCCCGAGATGCAGGCCTTTGCCGTTACGCGGCCAGCAGGCGTGTCTATTTTGATGGCTGAATTCCCCTTTCCGAGGGAGATCATTCCGGTCTCAATGACCACAGTCGTCAAGGCTATGATCCCATGACCACACATCGTGCTGTAGCCTTCGTTGTGGAGGAATACGACACCGAGCGTTCCGTCGGGTGTGACTGGGTCTGTGACCACGCAGCCATACATATCCGCATGGCCTCGGGGTTCCCAAATAAGGGCCGTCCGTAGATTGTCGAAGTTCTCACGGATATGTTTGCGTTTTTCCAGTATGGTGTTTCCCTTGAGATGGGGAAATCCCTCTAATATGATACGCAGGGGTTCTCCCTCGGCGTGCGCGTCTATGGTTTTTATCCGGATCCAGTCTTCCGGGGGGTTCCAGTCGATCGGCATATGTGCCTCCTTTTGCTCAATGATGCGCGCCCTCACAGGATCGGAGATCTACAGATCGATGTTTGTGCCCAGTCCTAGCTCTTCAGCTGTGCGCAGCGCTAATGCGGCCGCAGCCATATCCTGAACAGCGAGTCCCACGGATTTAAAAAAGGTCACCTCGGAATCCGATTCCCGTCCGGGGATGTCACCGCTTGCAACCTGCCCGATCTCTCCGTGGATGTCGCTCTTTTTCAATATCCTGTTCTGCAGAGGGTAGATCAGATCCCCGGCCTCGGAGAGACTGGCGGACAGGGAATCGACAACGACTTTTGACCTTGCGACCGTTGGGGCTGGAATCTCCTGCATCTCTGGCATGTATGACCCGATGCCATTGATATGGACGCCGGGATTGAGGTCTTTGTCTTCAAAAACAGGCTTTCGAGATGTCGTCGCTGTACAGACGATATCTGCATCTTTGAGGGCGTCGGCGGGTGTTTGTGCGACAAAAATATCCTGGGGGATGGGATCGCCTCGCTGTTGCATCTCGGATGTGTAAACCTTGGCCGCATCCGGGTTCGGATCGTAGATCATCGCTCTGGTAATGGTCCTGACAGAACACACTGCTTCCAACTGTGTCCGTCCTTGAACACCGGCGCCAAAAATAGCTGCGACTTTTGCATCCTTTCGAGCCAGAAGGTCGGAAGCAACCCCAGACGCGGCTCCTGTGCGAACCGCAGTCAAATAGGTCCCGTCTAAGAGAGCCACAGGACGGCCTGTGGCTCCATCCAGGAGGATGATGATCGCGTGGATGGTGGGCAGCTGCACTCGAAGGTTTTTCTGATATACAGAAACGATCTTTGCTCCGAGGGCCCCCGGATGAGGCAAAAAAGCCGGCATGAATAGAGCAACCCCCTTATCCTCCACCAGGATCTGGGTTCGTAAGGGAGCTGCGGCTGATCCTCTAGATACCTGGATGTAAGCTTGCCGGACAGCAGCTATTGCATCCACCATATTCATGGCATTCTGGATATCCTGTTGTGTCAAAACCTTCAGTTTCATTGTCACCCTCACTTTCTGTCAAGTGCCTTGATTTTTCTATGTCCTAGTCCGGGTTGGTCCTCTCCCAGCCTAAACAGTTCTTCTCTCGCTTTTTCCGCGGATCTTTCCGAACCTGTCATGGGCGAAGGGTGACAGATCGAAATCGGTTTCCCCCTTCGCGATGAGCTCAGCGAGGATTCGTCCGACAGCTGGTCCATGCTGGAAGCCGTGTCCGGAAAAACCTACGGCGCACACAAAACCTCCGATCTCAGGGATGGCTCCGATAATGGGATTCTCATCCGGAGTGATGGCATACAAACCTCCCCAGCCCTTCAGGATCTCGGCCTTCTCCAGCACCGGAGCCCGGTGGACCGCCGCATCGATCACGCGTTCCAGGAAGGCTCTGTCCACATGTGTGTTGAAGCTGGGGGGTTCTCCGCGGTCGCTCATGCCCAAGATGATACAGGGGTCTTCCCCGCGGAAGTAGAAGAGGCGGTCCAGGTCGATAACCATGGGGACGGGCCTTGGTATGAGATCAAAAGCCTTTGTCGCAAAGACCTGACGCCGGAAGGGTTGTACGGGAACATTCACGCCTGCCATACGAGCAACCTCTCCTCCCCACGCCCCTGCTGCGATGACGACGAAAGGTGTGGAAATCGATCCGTGTGTTGTCGTGACGCTCCGAATCCGGTCTTTTTCGACGGAAATGGAAGTGACCCGGGTTTGCTCCCTTATCCGGACCCCCAATTTTCTCGCGGCATTGGCGAAAGCCATGGCGACAAGATAGGGATCTGCATACCCATCTTCCGGGCAAAAAGTGCCTCCCTTGAGATCTTCGATCTCCAAGTACTTCCATCTCGCCTTGATCTCTCCAGGGGAAAGAAGCTCCACAGGAACACCGTATGTGCGCTGGACCTCGACGCTTTTTTTGATGTCTGCCCACGTGTCTGCATGTTGGGCCAGGAAGATATATCCGGCTTGTCGGAACTGGATATCCACCCCGAATTCCTCTTCGAACCGTTCGAATAAACGAACCACCTCCTGCGAGAGAAGAATATTAGCGGGGTGGGAGAACTGCTGGCGTATGCCCCCCACACACAATCCTGTCGAGGCCTGAGCAAGAAGGTCTCTTTCGCACAAAACCACCTTTTCCAGTCCCTGCTTTGCAAGGTAAAAAGCTGTACTCGTGCCGACAATACCGCCCCCGATGATCACCGCATCTGCCGTGTTTGTCCACTCACCCATCAGGGAACCCGGCCTTTTTAACCTTTAAATTCACACATGAGTTCTCTCACTCATCAGGGATAAGACCGATCTTACTGCCAGAAGAATGGGATCGTTGTGCGACAGGGTCACGTTGAATGAAAAAGTCCCATTCTTATTTTTTCTTTTCTGTGGTTTTTTCTGTCTTTTTCTTTTCAGTGCTTTTTTCAGGTGTTTTCTTTGTTGTTTGTGTGGGTTTTTTTGCTGCCGGTTTTGTTTTCTTTTCCGGTTCTTCAGGCGCTGCAGGGGCTTTCTTTTTTTCGAGCGCAGATTTCAGCATGTCTCCAAAGATCCCGACTAGGGGCTCTTCAGAAGGAACATGCTTGAATTCTTCTTTTTTCTCTTTGGCGGGAGCCTCTTTTTTGGGAGTCGGTTCGGCTCGCTTCGGCTTGGCTTTGGTATCCGACTTTACGGCAAAAAGGGCCTCCATCTCGGATTCTTCAAGCTCGATACGCTCTTCGATGAATTTTTTCTCTCCCTTTCTCCGCCTCGGGGCTCTCTCGGGCTCCAGTTTCAGCCTTTGGCGTTTTTTCTTGGGGGCTTTTTCCTTTTTTCCTTTTTCAGCCTTCTCCGATGGCAGTTCTTCTACCGGAGCGGCCTTGGATGGTGGCGGTGGAGCAGAGATAGTGACTTCCGGTTCAACGTCTACAGCTTCCTCCGGTTCCTCGACCTCCTGGAGTTCGACGAATGCTTCGATCTCTCCGACCGTGCCGATCTCCGGAAGGTCTTCACCAGCAACCTCTTGGGCCTCGAGTCTTTCCTCTTCGAGTGGGGCCGTATCAGCCTCTTCGGGAAGTATGTCTTCGGCGGTTTTGACTTTCTCGGCGTACAGGTAGATCCCGGCATTTTTCTCCGACTGGGTGAATTCGGGAGAAAGGGCCAATGTTTTTTCTACATCTTCTTGGGATGTGTGTTTGAGAACATCGACCAGATGCAACGCTCTCAAATGATGAAGGGACAGGGCCTCGCCCTCCAGCCCGAAATTTTTAAAGATGAGGATCAACAGTTCGCGAAGGTCCATTTTATCCCGTTGCTCATAAAGATCGAAGAGTTTGAGCAGTGTGTCGGCTTCGAGGTGTATGATCTTGTGCGGGAGGCAGTGGGTAGAGGTTTCGGTTTTATCCGTGACGAATTTATCTTCCTTCGGGTCGTAGCTGACTTCGAGAACCGTCAATTTTCTCTTCGATTTTTTGAGCCAGAATTTAAATCGTCTCTCCCCGGTTCTCTCTATCGTCAGGCTTGCGCCTTGGGGTGCAATGTTCTCTTCATAGAATTCTTTAAGGCCGAGAAAAATACCCGAGGAAGGATAGAAGTAGAGGGTGTATTCCTTCTCGGTCTCCGCGTTGGTAAAGACATATTCTCTGGCCCCGGACAATTCCCTTGTGAGTCCCTTCGGTATCTTTATACCACCCGAAAGGATCTCCCTCCAGGTCAAATACACTTTCAGAGGGAATTTTAGGGATTGCGATGGTTTGAATTCCTGTCCATCCTCGAATTTGGGAAGCTTCGCCCGTCGTGGCGACAGGGGGAGATTCTTGAGGAAGGAATCGAGGATCTCTTTGGGGAGCCATTTGCCCTTATCCTCTGGGGAAACGAACAGGATGTTTTTTTTGTATTTTTGATCCAACACATGGTTGAGGCTGAGGCAGTGCAGGTCAAAAAGCTCACTGGATTCGTCCTGACCAAACAGTTGTTTGACCAACTCCGATGTCGAAGCAGACTGCTTTGTCTCACGGAAATATTTTTCCATCTCTTTAATTTTTTTGCCCGTAATCGGGACCTGTTTCTCGGTCAGTTGCCAGAGCCTATTCCAGGTGAAGAATTTGTCGGACTTATTCAGGGCGCTCTCGAGGTTTTTCGCCAGCTTTTTCAGGTCCTTCTCGGTCATCGGAAGCTCATCTAACCTCGGGTCCTCTTCTCTTTTCAGGACTTGAGGCGTTTTGCCCTGTCCCTCGAGATTGCTGGGAAGAAGGACCTGTGTCTGCGTCTTTTTCATGTAATCGATGTGTTTTCTGAACGTTCCGCCGCCTGTATAATCGACCTCCAGCATCTCGCAGTTAAAGCTCTCGTAAGGGATTTTACTTACGACTTTGAGGACAACTGTCCCTTCAAAAGGCTCTGCTCCTTTGCTGCTCACGATAAGGGGCTCGTTGTATTCTTTATAGATAAGGTCCCCGACTTCGTAAACACAGTTGGGATCGTAGATCTTGACCTCATGGGAGAGTTGGCGGGATGTTTTTTTGATCGCGATCTTTTTGACGAGTTCCTCCATGTCGAAAAGTTCCTTGGTTTTGGCGAGGTCCTCTTGGAGAAATTCGAGGTCTGATGCCATGATCGCTGTGTTCTCGTTTTCTTTATCCATTTTATTTTACGTTTTCGAAAAGCAGGATCAGGATCGCTTTTTGGATGTGGAGCCTGTTCTCTGCCTGATCATACACCACGGATCGGGCGGAATCGATCACCTCATCGGTGACTTCTTCGCCTCTGTGGGCAGGAAGACAGTGCATAAAGATCGCATCGGGTTTTGCCGATGCCATAAGCGCATTGTCGACCCGGTAGGGCGCGAAGATCCTCTGCCTTTCGTTCTTTTCGGTCTCCTGTCCCATGGAGGCCCAAACATCCGTGTAGACCGCGTCAGCGCCTGTGACGGCATCTGTGGGATCTTCGGTGAGACGATAGGCGAAGCCCGTGTCTATCCCATCCTGTTTGGCTTGCTCGAGGATCTTCGGGTTTGGTCCGTATCCTGACGGCGTGGCAACGCTCATCTGGCTTCCGGCTTTGGCCGAAGCCAGGAGTAGGCTATGACAGACGTTGTTGCCGTCTCCCACATACGCCAGCTTGAGTCCCGCCAGCGCACCCTTTTTTTCTCTGAGTGTGAAAAAATCGGCCATCGCCTGGCAAGGGTGGACGAGGTCGGTCAGCGCATTGATAACAGGGATACGGGTGGCCTCAGCGAGATTGACGGCAACAGAATGACCGAAAGTCCTGATCATGATCGCATCCACCCAGCGTTCCAGGTTTTTTCCCACATCGACGCTGGCTTCCCTTGATCCCATCTGGATATCCGATGGGCTCAGGTAGACGGCCTCTCCCCCCATCTGGAGCATCCCGACCTCAAAGGTCATCCGGGTGCGCAGAGAAGGCTTTTCGAAGATCATGGCCAACACCTTGTGGACGAGCTTTTTCCGGTAGTTCTGGGGATTGTCCTTGACCTTTTCCGCGAGGTCGAGGATCTCGCTGAACTCGTACACGCTGATGTCGTGGATAGTTAAAAAATCGTCCAAACTTCCATTCTC
>JASFEP010000176.1:0-8810 GCA_050124775.1 Candidatus Aminicenantota bacterium | reverse complement strand
TAATGAAATTCGGAGAAAATTGCAAATTGTACTGGAATCTTTAGAAGTGTAAGTTTTACTATAGATAATAGCAGGAGGTGACTTGTCATGCTGGACACAGGCTTAAAAGACAAAGTTGTCATAGTGACGGGGGCCAATCATGGCATCGGAGCTTCGACGGCTGTTGCATTCGCGAAAGAAGGGGCGAAAGTGTTTATCACTTATCTCCGGCTATCTCCTTCCGAATATGGAGGTGTGGATGAGGAGGAGGCCAAAAAAGCCGTTGAACCGGGCAGGTCCTATTATTACCAAACACTGACGCGATCGGCGGATTCTGTGATGAAGACCATCCAAGATTCGGGGGGAATTTGCGTGAGCTGGGAGGCGGACTTGGCCGATCCGGAAAAAATCGCTGAGCTCTTCGATAGAGCCGAGGATGCGTTCGGGAATGTGAGCATCCTCGTGAACAACGCGGCCTTCGATCAGCTGGATACGTTCATCCCCGAAAAAGAACTGGTCAAAGATCCCATGTTTGCGGGTGAATACCCGATGAAGACCATAACCGCTGATTCTGCGGACAAACACTTCGCTGTCAACAGCCGGGCTGTGGCCCTCTTAATGAGCGAATTCGCTCAAAGGCATGTGAAGAAAAAGGCCGATTGGGGACGGATCATCAACATCAGCACAGATGGGGCCTATGCCCATCCCTCCAATGTTTCCTATGGCGCGAGCAAGCTGGCCATGGAGAGCTACACGCGCGCAGCCGCCCATGAACTGGGGCCGTATGGCATCACGGTGAATGTCATTTCTCCTGGCGCAGTTCAAACAGGTTGGATGCCTTCTGACATTCAAGAAGTTTTGGAAAGGAGTTATCCTTTGCGCCGAGTCGGCAAACCCGAGGATATCGCCGATGCCGTCATCTTTTTCGCCTCGAAACAAGCGGATTGGATCACCGGGCAGGTCCTTCATGTGGGTGGCGGCAACAAGATGTGAGTCAATGGCGGATTTCCCCGTGGATTTAAATGAGAATGAAAAATCCTTTGTTCGCATTCTCGAGCGTTTTATCGGTAAAAGACCCGATGGGCTTCTTGTTCAAAATTGATGTGTCTGTTGATTTCCGTTTGTCGATCTGGTATAAATTTGGGAAATCGGGAGTGAGGCAAGATCGAAAATAAAAGAGAGCCTATTTTCGTAAGTCTACCCACCACAAAAATAGAGGAGGTATAATGAAACGCAAGTTAAGGATTCTTTGTATTATCCTGTTTTTGTGCTCGAGTGTGATGCTGCCGCTTTTGCACGGACAACCATTGCAGTACAAATTCACTGCCCTTCATAATGAGTATAAGCTGGAAAACTGGGATCTTCGTCATGAGGATGGCAGCATGGAATACCTTGATTTGAGTGTGATTTATTATAAATTGTCAATGAAGATGGTCTTCGAGCTGACATCGGACAGAGGCCAGACAGGAAAAGTCGAAGCTATCGCTCCAGACGATCCGTTCCTTTACGATGTCTCCTGTACAGCGAAATATCTGGATCATTGCGCTCTGTTTGACGTAAGACCCCTATTTGGAGAAATTTGTACGCCTGCATTTCGACGAATTTTTATGGATGACAATAAAAGGGCGGCGTTGAGACAAGAGTACGAAGCGATAAAAATGGCGGATGTGGATAAACCGCCTATTATCCTTTCGCCCCTAAATGGTTCGACGCAAACCAACCCCAGTAAAGTCCACATCAAATTGCAATTGATACATAAACCCATAACACCGTGTAAACGCTGGGAGTTTACGGTTGTGTTCGATCGATGGGATTCCTCGCAGGGTTCGAATGGAAAATGGGTGTCTGGGCCTAATAGCTATGCAAGATTCCAAGGTTATGAAAGTGAAAATGAAACGTCCTGTTTTGCAGAATACAACTTCAAGTTCGAGCCGGGCAAATACCGCGTGACGGCCCGTGCCAAACACAAGGATGGACGACAAACGCCCTGGTCGCGCCATAACGAATTTACTGTAAGGCTCAATATTCCCAAAAAAATGGTGGCCAGACAGCTGAGCCTTTCGATAACATCGCCTAAAAGTGGGCAAAGCTTTAAAGTCGGCGATTACATTCAGGTGCGCTGGACAAGTTTTGGGATCACTCAAAATGTGAAGATCGGTCTTGTCCAAGGAGGGAATATCATCGCACTCACTCCTCCTGGCGGCACGAATAATGATGGGCATTTCAGGCGCACAATTCCAGCGAATGTCGCGCCGGGCACATACAGGTTGGGAATTGCCACAATGGATGACTCAATTAGACACTTGGTGAACAATATCATTATAGAAAAATAGCTTCAAAACTTGTGAAGCTCTATTACGTATTATCAGGTATAAACGACACGATCTCTGAATGAACGGTAGAGGAGGTTTAGGATGAGAAAAATTTTCACTGCGAGTTTTGTGTGTCTTTTAGTGCTGTGTTTTACGGCTACACCCGGTTTCAGCCAGGATGCTTCGGAAGTTCTTGAAAAGATGATCGAAGCATCCGGCGGTCGAAAGGCTCTGGAAAAAATAAAGGACACCACGATCTCCGGTACATTCGATCTCACACAGATGGGAATGGAAGGCACGATGACCATATACCATAAGGAACCCAATATGTTCCGGCAGGATATCGAGGTCATGGGTATGCTTATCACCAATGCCTTTGATGGCGAGGTGGGCTGGATGGTCAATCCACAGACAGGCGCTACAGAAGAGCTTCCCGAAGACAGGCAGGCAGATTCCAAAAGAGGAGCCCTGACCTATGGCAATGCTGTTTTGCTTTATCCCGAAAAACACGGAGTGACCTATAAACTGAAGGGGGAAGAGACGGTCGATGATGTCAAATGTGATGTCCTGGAACAGGAGTTTTCGGACGGGCACGTGGTGACCATGTATATAAACGCCGGGAATCACCTCGTTCACAAAACAAAACAGATGTCCATGGGACAGATGGGGACCGAAGTCGATACAGAGGTCTTTTTCTCCGATTTTAAGGACGTCGACGGGATGGCGACTCCCCATTTGGTGACCATTTACCAAGATGGGGAAGAATTTGCGATCATGACGGTCTCTGAAATCAAGTACAACTCGAATCTGGAGGATTCTCTCTTCAAGATGGAGTAGACCTCAAAAAATAGCGGATAAAATTCAGCTTTTGTCTTTTCTGAGGAGTTTCTCTATGTGCGCTTCCGGATAACTCAGGAGGCGCCCCATTTTTCGCGCGATATTTCTTCTTGCCTCTCCCCGGTAACGCCCTGTCTTGACGAGTTCGTCCTTCTCTCGTTTTAAGGCGAGATATTCCTCCTTTACGGGGTCGCAGTAGATAAGGAGCACATGTTTACCAGCGGTTATGTCCTCGGGGAAAAGGTCCGTGACGCAAAAATCCTTTTCCAGGTAGAGAAGAACGCCGTTCTCCTCGGCGATCCTTTTGGACTCCGGCAGAAGCCCTGCCATTTCTTCCGGCGTGAGGGGTGCGGATAGAGCGAGCTTTTTGACTCCGGCGGCCACGATCTCGGAAAAAGCCGCGATAACGCCCAGCTGGTAGGAACGGCTATCCATCTGCCAGCACTCATCTGCTCGGTCATTTTGTTGGGGGGCGTCGTTACAGGATTGCCCCCCGCTTATGAGGAAAGCGGTGAAGATTGCGAACATGACGGGCCTTGCCCATTTGGTTGTCATGAGTTGACCTCCAATACCGGTATGCTTTCTGCACTTTTTTTCTATCATAAGGGCAATATGCGGTCAATTCGGAAATTTTCGTTTGTTGAAGGACGAATAGCCCGCTCGGTTTGATTTCGTATGAAAGCTATGATATAAGGCGAAGATACGGGTGAATGAGTTTTTACGAAAGAATTCGAATCACTGTATCGGCATAAATGTACGGATCCAACAGACCCGGATCATGCATAAATAATTCATTTTATTTCCGTTCGAGGAAGGAGGACCATTGAAAAACCTTCGAATTTTATATCTTCTGGTCACTTTTTTAATGTTCTCGACTTTCCTGGGAGCAGAGGATTTTTCCAAAGAAAAGGCTTTCGAACACATCGAGCACATGGCTGGGACCATCGGACCCCGGCCCATGGGATCCCCTCAAGAGAGGGCCGCTTTGACCTATACCGCTGATAAACTCGCCGAGTACGGCTGCCGGGTGGAATGGCAGTACATTCCCTACTCAGTTCGCTCGCGTATCTCGGGCGGCATGAACACGAACAGCGCGAACGTGATCGGTCGTCTTCAGGGAGAATCGGATCGAGAGATCGTCATCGGCGCCCATATCGACTCCTCGGGCCCTGAGATCCCCGGTGCCAACGACGATGTCTCCGGAGTCGCCGCCTTTCTGGAGGTCGCCCGTGTGATGAGCCGCGAGCCCCACTATTCCACATACGTGTTTGTCGCTTTCGGAGGTGAGGAGTCCGGGCTTATAGGGTCCAATTATTTTGTGGAAAATTATTCTCTGGAGAATGTGGAGCTCATGCTCCAGCTGGATATGACGAGTAACGATTCTCCGCTTATGCTCTGGCTCGAGACGACAGAGCACCAGAGTCCGGAATGGCTGGTTTCGGCAAGCATAGACGCCTGCCACGCCCTCGGGTATCGAAACATCGTCTATCCCACACACTTTCAATCGCTGAACGGTTCCCTGGGTGGGGCGGGTTCCGATCACGAACCTTTTATGAGAAAGGGAATTCCGGCGATCGCCTTCGTGAGCGATGTGAGGTTCCCCATCCATACGCGCAATGATTCAGTCGCGAATTTCGAGATCGACGGATTGGAAAGGAGCGGCACTTTGATCCTCGAACTCTTGAGGCAGTTCGACCGCGAGCAGCCGGGGCAGAACAAGGGGCATTATATGCTTTTGCTGTTCAACGAAAATCCCATCTTCGTCCCTCCCCTTCTTATCAAAGCCTTTAATCTCATCAGCATTCTCCTCGCGATCGTCGCATTGGTTGTCTTGAGGAAAAGACGCGTCGATTATGCTGAAGATAAAAAAATCAAGAAATCCTGGCCCAAACTCCTGGTCATGCTTTTCATGTTGACGGCTGTGGTTGCCGCCTCCGATTGGGTGCTCAAGTTCCTGAAAGGTCAGCGGTATTATTGGTACGCCCACCCGGGCCCGCATCTCCTCTATCTCATCCCCTTCACGGCGTTGGGAATTTGGCTGGCATTACAGGTTTTGGGACGGTGGCGGCTGAGGAAGGACGCGTTCTTTTATCTCATCCGGGCTTCCATTTATCTTCTAATATTCACGTTGATCGCTTGGATTTTTGTGAATCCCCGGCTGGCCCTTTATCCTGCCGCGGGTCTTTTTCTCTTGAGTTTGGCCTGTCTTGTTCCCTGGGGGTGGTTTAAAGGAGTGCTCTTTATTTTGTCGCCCTATCTGATGATCCGGCTCCTTTTTATTCCCCAAATGTATGAGTTCATCTACAGGGGGGTTGCCCAGTTGGGCATGCAGCTGAGGTCGGTTGCGGCAGAATTGATATTTTCGGGGGCGATGATATTTCTTTTGACCCTGTTTATGATGCCTTTTGTGTTGGGCTTTGCAGCCGTCTATCGGAGTTACAAGGGAGACCTTTTTGGGCTCAAACGCTTTCGTCTGAAAGAGGCTCTCATTCCGATCGCCGTGCTCATTCTGGTGTGTTCTATCTATTTGATGACTTTGCCCAGCTACACATCCACATGGGAGCAGGAAGTCCGGGTCAATCAAAAATATGACGGGAAAGAAAAAAGTACCTTTGTGGAATTTGTCAGTTCCGATTATCTGAAGGGGATCACGGTGAATATCGATGGCCAGGAAGAGAGCTTGAATGCGAGAACGAGCTATCGAAAGATCGAACGTCCCCTGGAGATAGACTGGATCGAAGACCGTGTGACATACCGTGTAGAAGAAGAGGGAGACGAAAAAATCTTGGATCTGGATGCGCTGCTCGAGTTTGAAAAACAGCCATTCTCTATCAATGTGAGGTTTGAGTGCGAACAGGCCATGACGGTCGAAGAATGCAGCGTCAAGTACAGGAATGGAAGGGGAAGACGGGTGACGTTGTATTGGTACAGCTATCCGCCGAAGAGCCTGCGGCCGAGGCTTAAGGTGCGGGTGCCCAAAGAGTCGTCCCTGACAGCGGAGATAACGGCCACATTTCTGGAACCGCCACTGGAGATCCACTGTGAGGGCGAGAACAAGCATTTTATCCATCGGGCCATCGTCGAACGTGAACTCGAGCTTGAACCTGTGGAGGAATCTTTATCCGCAGAGATGTCCGTCAGGGAGGAGATGGTGGATGTGGGAGACCACCGGCTTCATAGCCGTGTATTCGGAAAGGGGTCTCCGGCCGTTCTTCTCATCAGCGGGTTCATGGCACCGCAGATTTACTGGGACAACATCGTGCCTGCTCTCGCAGAAAGAACGACGGTCGTGACCTATGACAGAGCCGGATATTTCAAGAGCGAACTGGGGAGCGATCCCTGCACGGGACGTCAGGCCGTGCTCGAACTCAAAACCATGTTGGAGACGCTCGACGTGCAGGGCCCATATGTGGTTGTCGGGCATTCCTATGGAGTGAAGCTTGCCAAACTGTTCGCCGCAACTTATCCCGGCCTGATAGAAGGAGTTGTGCTCATCGATGGAGCCCATGAATCCTGGATCGATGATTTCCGCGCCATCATGACTGAGGATGAGAGGAAACGGCATGAGAGGATGGTGGGTGGTCCAGGTCCTCCGGGCCTTCCCAGCGGTCCTGACTGCGAAAACAAAGTCATGTTCACTACGATCGACCAGGTGAAGGAAATAGATGTGAAGTTGCATGTTCCGGTTGTCGTTATGACAGCCAAGGATAGGCCTCTCTCACCTTTTCATAAAAGCCTCAGCGGAGAGACCCTCGAAAAATTTCATCAGCTCGTTCTGGATAATCCCAAAAAGCATTTGGAACTTTCCCGGAAGGGAGAACAGATCGTCGTCGAGAACTCAGGACACAACGTTCATATCGATCAGCCACAGATCGTGATCGACACGATCCTGTCATTGCTGTGATCTATGAGAGGCCATCGAGATAAACTTTTTGTTCATCGTTGAAACGATTCTTGGTATTTATTTCCCGAAACGGAAGCTCACGTTGAACATGACATCATCGAGGCCGCTGTGGTCGCGGTCGGTGAGGGGATAGCTTATGCCCGCCTGGATCCGCAGGATCTGGGAGATATTGAGGACCACATCGAATTCGGGCTCGAAGATGTAAAAATGACGGTCCCAGGCATAGCCGGCTCCGAATAGGGCACCCACTTTGAAGTGGACCAGGTTTTGGGGTGGGAAGATGAAGGCGGTCGTGATACCCCCGTATGCCGGTCCTCTATAATCACAATACCGGTAATGATCGCAATCCCAATCCCAGCATCCGCACCCGTACTCATCCTCGTGTTCGGCCCTTGCATAACCCGCAAATCCTACGGAGAAGGTATGGTTAAAGGTCCATCCCAGATGACCACCCACAAGAACGGCGAATTCATCGAAGATTTCTGTGGTCTTTGTGCCGAATTCTCCAAAGAAATACGCGTGGGATTCGCCCTTGAGAAGTGTCTCTTTGGGAATCGGAACATCTTTTGCACTGGAAAGAGCCTCATGGTCCTGGATGGTTTCTTCAGGTTTTTCCATACCCTCCGGGCTGAGGTCTTCAGGATTCAATTCGACGCTTTTTCCTTCTTCCAGGGTGATCCAGGCTTTAAAGGGCCTGCTCTTCGGGATGTTGATGACGAGATATTCGCCCTCATCCAGACCTAATTCGACTTTCCGACCAACCTGTTTGGTCAGTTCGACGACAAGATCTTCACTCTCATCCAAAATCGTGATCTGACCGAATATCCCCTCTTTGAGTATAAGTATTGCCGTTGTGTCTGTACTTTGTGCGGAAAATAAAGGGCACGCCATTAGGACAATAATACCGGATAAAAAAGACATCAAAATTTTGTGTTTTATGGTCATTTTTTCCTCCTGTGTTTGTGTTGTGTCTGATAATTACTTAGATGAAACACACAAGGAGACCTAAAGTGTCACTCCAGGGCTTGAAGATAGGAAGCCGGATCATTCTCGAATGTCTTTTGTGAGGCGGATGTATGAAGGGAGGCGAAACTCGCCGTCATAGGCTTGTGCAGCTGCGTAGCCTGAGAGCCGTGAAAACATGAATCCAAATCACTCTCGTCATTCGTGCATTTGGGGAGGTTTCCTTCAGAAAGGAAAGAATTCCCGATTGTTTGTGAAGGATATAACGAATGCAATTAGCGTGCACGGCATCATATATTTAAGGATACTTTAGCGTTGGGGAGAGAGGTCCTTAGCCCAGATGGATCACTTTTCCCGATCCTGCGATCGCGGTGTTGACGACCGAAGGATAGCCTCTGTAGTAGACGTTTCCCGAGCCGACGATGACGACATTCAAGACGTCTTCAACGTGGATGCGGCATTCCCCCGACCCCGGAAGCTGGATGTCATAGCTCGATACGATAAGGTCGAAAGCTTCGAGACTTCCCGATCCTGCGATCGAGGCATTGTGATAATTGGCCCTTCCCATGAGTTGGATGCTGCCGCTTCCGGCGATCGAGCTACACACTCTGTCGGCGCGGATGTTCATGAACATGTTCCCAGATCCAGCGACTATCAGGTTGAGTTCCCGCGGAGAAAAAGGGCTCTCGCCGTTGATGCTTCCGGAGCCGGCTATGGTGAATCCACGGATCTCTACCATAGAAGCGTAGACCTTGACGCCGGCACTGGATGAGTAGCCCGATTTTGTGTCGATAATCAGAGTGCCATCGCCGCGC
>JASFEP010000175.1:0-8815 GCA_050124775.1 Candidatus Aminicenantota bacterium | reverse complement strand
ATGATCCTGTTTTTCAGCCCCACTTTTTGACCCCATGATCCCTGGGCGAATGAACGTATTCGTTTATTAAAACGGAGCTTTCTTTTCGATCAAAAAACGACGATAGACCTCAAGGATTCCCCTTTGCGCATCACTTCAAAGGCGTCGTTGATCTCATCCAGTTGGAACCTGTGGGTCACGACCGGATCGAGCTGGATTTTTCCGGTGCGCACCATTTCGATGATCTTCGGATAATCCACAGGCCGGCAACCCAGAGAGCCCTTGATCTCGATCTCTCTGAACATCAACCGTCCTGCGTTCACACTGACATTATGGTGAGTATAACCTACCTGGCAGTGCAACCCTCCAGCTTTGACCGTCGCGGGACCGAGCTCGATGGTCTTAGGATTGCCGATCGCCTCTATGGCGATATCAGCGCCTCCACCGGTCAGAGTTCTTATCTCCTTGAGAAGCGCCTTGTCTTCCTTTCCCGTGGGATTGATCGTGTATTTGGCTCCCAATTTTTTCGCCACTTCCAGCTTTTTGTCGACGATATCGATGGCGATGACCGATCCTCCGGCCGCAGCGGCCGTCTGGACAACATTGATTCCAACACCCCCACACCCGAAAACGACGACAGTATCTCCGGGTTTCACCTGTGCTCTGTTTTTCACGGCGTGATAAGGCGTGGAGATGGCATCGGCAATGATGCTGGATTCCGCGATTGGCATATCTTCGGGAAGGTGCTGACAATCCTTGGCGGGGGCTTTTGTGTATTCGGCATAGGCGCCGTCGATATGATTACCCAGCATCAACATGTTGAAGCAGATGTTTTCCTTGCCCAGTCGGCAGTTATCGCAGTATCCGCAGGAAAACACTGGAGGAATCAACACCCGGTCTCCCACCTCAAAATTTTTCACATTTTCTCCGACCTCCTCCACGATCCCCGATGGTTCATGACCGAGGATCATGGGAGGTTTCTTGAACGTCGGAACCCCGTGGTCTATATAGTGGAGATCTGTGTTGCAGACACCACAGGCGGCAACTTTTACCAATATCTCATGAGGCTCGATCTTCGGGATATCGACCTCTTCGATCTTTAATGGTTGATTCGGTCCATGGAATATGGCTGCTTTCATAATATTATCCTCCTTTTTTATTCTGAATTATTCACGATCTGAGGCCAACCCACCGTACCTCCAACCCACCCCACCTGTTCATAAAGGTTGAGGCAGTGGCCCTTGAAGATGGTGTGAACACCCTCGAAAGGGCACCAACGAAGGCTTTGTGGTGAGATCGGCGGGTAGGTTGGGACGGCGCCCGTAGGGTAAAGAATGTCGATAACAAACATGAATATTCTGAAAACAAAGTTGCTTAATTGATCTAACAGGGAAAAAAAATAAATTGCTAAATGCGGTCTAAGTGTACTATTTGTCGACATTCTCTATGAATAATTCAAATTATTTGTTTTTCCAGATGGGTTTACGCTTTTCTAAAAAAGACTTGAGTCCTTCGTGGGCATCTTCAGAAGCCATCAGTTCTTCCCGATAGATTTTTTCGACCTTTTCCAGACCGTCGGCGAAGTTCGTTTCCAGTCCCAGGTTGATGCCTTTTTTAGAATATTTGATTCCCACCGAGCTCAATCCTAAAAAGGGCTGTATAAAATCTTGGACTTCAGCGTCGAAGGACTCTAGGGGAACAACTTTGTTGATGAGACCGATCCGCTCTGCCTCTTTGCCGTCTATGACTTTACCGCTCAGGAGAAGTTCCGAGGCTCTTTTCAACCCCACAAGCCGGGGAAAGATCAGGAGTGCGATAGGGGGGAAGACAGCAAGTTTGATTTCCGGCTGGCCTATTTTGACATTGTCCGCCGCGATGATGGTGTCACAAAAAATGGCCACCTCGCATCCGCCCCCCAGCGTCAATCCCTTGATGGCAGCAACAGTCACCTGATCGAGTTTCGACATTTTTCTAAAAATGCCGTGAAAAACCTCGAGCATCCTGTCGACCTTGTCTTCGGTATGGTCGGATACATCCACACCTGCAGAAAAGGCCTTTTCCCCCGTGCCGGAAATCACCAAAACCTTGATGCCTGGGTTGTCCATCAACCTGTCCAAAGCGTCGTTCATTTCTTCCATTGTCGCGATATCCAGGATGTTTACCGGAGGACGGTTTATGGTCAGGAATGCCGTTTCGCCTTTGAATGAAAAAATTATATTGTTGTAATTTTTTTGGTCCATTTTTCCCTCATCCGATCGTTCGTCTCATTGGCATATCCGTTGAGACCCTAAAGCCCGCGGGTTATTTCAATTCGGAGAAAACTGATTGATTGGCGCAGGCGCCTAGTCAATTTTTTTATCATCTGGCTTCCGCCCTGTCAACAAAAAAGGAGAGGTCATTCGCGAAAGTGATATCCGAATTGATCGGCTGAATTGTTTACATATACATGTAAAAATAGATATAGTGTCTGTATCAGCGATGAAGACGAAAAAGCACGAACCCGATGTTATCAGATCCTATGTGTGTTCTATCCTGAAAGCTTATGGTGTTCCGACGGAAAAAGCGCAAATCGCGAGCGATGTACTGGTCGAAGCGGATATGCGGGGCATCTTTTCCCACGGCGTCAACCAGTTGGATATTATGATCATCCCTTCTCTTGTCGCGGGGGGAATAGATCCTGTCGCAGTGGCTGAGGACAAAACAAGGAATCCCAACTTTCCGATCCGTCATATCGATGCCCACGGCGATCTGGGCTATTCCGTGGCCGTGGATGCGGTCGATCAAGTCAAGAACCTTGCAAGAAAGTATGGATATGGAAAGATCTATGTGTTCAATGCCAATCATTTTGGCGCGGCTGGAGCTTATTCCGAGCGCATTTGTCAAGAGAAGGATCTATCTGGGAGGGTCATGTGCACAACATCTGCCTTCGTAAAGCCTTATGGAGGGATAAAGAGCCGATTGGGAACCAATCTGATCTGCTGGTCTATCCCGTATGATAAAGGCATCGTCACTATCGATATGGCCACAACGATCCATGCCGTCAGTGGAATCATCAAAGCTTTGGTCGAAGGGATCCCCCTGCCCTTTCCTGTTTATGACCGGAACGATCAGGAAACCGTAGATCCTGCCCGATTCAAAGACCTTTTTGATTTTTTAAATCATGGCTCCATGATCCCATTGGGGGGCCTGGGAGAGGGCGAAGCTGATGCCGGGTATAAGGGGACCGGATTGGCAACTCTCATCGAGTTGGACAGTGTTATCGGGGGAGGTTTCTCCGATTCTGTCAGCGCCCTCGTTTTCGATAAGGAGCGCTGGATCAGACAGACATTCGAGGCATGGAGGATCGACACTCTCTTTCCCAAAGATCAATCGCTGCGACAAATCTCCGATACCGTCCGGAGTATCCGCAAAGATCAGGGCGAAGGTATGATCCTTCCTGGGGAGATAGAGGCGAAGAATAGAGAGATCGCGCTCCGGGAGGGAATCCCATACACGGAAAAACAGATCCTTCGCCTGGAAAAAATGGGTCGAGCCCTTGGGCTCGGTAATGTTTCTTGACTTGAGTAATCAATACTGCTATTTTGTTTACCTTGGAAAAGCATGGGTCTTGTCTTTGTCTCATCGAACACACATCAAAATATCTTTGAGCATCTCTGTCTTTTCATGTGAGGAGGATCAATGAGCGAGGAGAAAAAGGTCGCCATCAAGAAAATACAGGCCACCGGCCACATGAGAAAGATCATGGCCGATTATTTTTATGAGATGGACGCTGCTGCCAAAGAAGGCTCCCCCAAAATTGCCTGGTGCACGAGTGTGGGTCCTGCAGAGCTCCTGTTGAGCCTTGGATTTTTGGTGTATTATCCGGAGAATCATGGGGCGATGTTGGGTTCCACCCGTCAGGCCATGGATTATATACCCGTCGCCAATTCCGTGGGATATTCTCCGGATATCTGTTCCTATCTCACGAGCGATGTGGGCGCTTTTATCAAAGGGGAAACTCCCCTCTCACGTGCTTACGAGGGCATCGAGGGTATCCCCAAACCGGATGTTCTGGTCTACAACACGAATCAGTGCCGGGATGTTCAGGATTGGTTTGGCTGGTATTCTCGGGAATTGAACGTTCCGGCCCTGGGCATATCCACCTATCGAAACATAGGAACGATCACGGAAGATCACCTGAGAAGCATCGAAACGCAGATCAAAGGATTGATTCCCGATTTGGAAAAGATCTCGGGAGTTACATTCGATATCGATAAGTACCGCCATGTTCTGGGCCTCTCTTACGACTGCACTCAACTCTGGAAAAAGGTCCTGGAGACGAACATGTCGAAGCCCGCACCGATCAGTTTCTTCGACGAGACGATCCATATGGGACCTGCTGTGGTCCTCAGGGGGACCGAGACAGCGGTCGAATATTACAAGGTCCTTCTTAAAGAGCTGGAAGAGAGAGTGGCCGACAAAGAGGGAGCGGTCGAGGATGAAAAATTCCGCGTTTACTGGGAAGGTATGCCCATTTGGGGCAAGCTGAGAAGCCTGGCCGAGTTGTTCATCGAGCTTAAAACAGCCGTGATCGCTTCAACTTACTGCAACAGCTGGATCTTCGATTCTTTCGATCCCAAGGATCCCTTTATGAGCCTGGCTCGGGCATATACGGAGATCTTTATTGTCAGGGATGAAAATTTCAAACAGCAGTACATGGAAGACATGGTGCGGAGATACGACATCGATGGGATTCTCTTCCACGACGCCAAAACCTGCCCCAACAATTCCAATAACCGCTACGGATTGCCCCAGCGGCTCGAAGAGAGTATGAACGTGCCGACACTGACTATAAACGGCGACCTCAATGATCTGCGCTGTTATTCCGAGGAGCAGGCGAGGACCAATATCGAGGCGTTTATCGAACAGCTCGAATCGAAATAGCTGACGTTTGGGAGTTTCGAACCTCCATTGAAAGAATTGATGACGTGAATTCGCTCCCCGATATTTGAACGATTTGGGATCTTGATTGTGTGAAATATGAGTATACGTATGTTCGTTGGCATCGATGTGGGCGCATCCACGACGAAAGCCATCATACTGAATGAAAAGGCAGAAGTCCTCGGCCATGCTGTCACCGATTCCGGTGCGGATTTTGAAAATGCGGCCGGAAAGGCTTTCAAAGAAGCCATGGGGACGAATGGGAGTCTGTCTCCGGATAGTTGTTTTGTGGTCAGCACCGGATATGGAAGACGAAACGTATCCTTTGCAGGTGCCACAAAAACCGAGATCAGCTGCCATGCCAAAGGCAGCTATTTTCACTTCCCGCAGGCACACACCCTCATCGATATCGGCGGTCAGGACAGCAAGATCATCAAGATCGATGAATCCGGGAAGCGGACAGGATTCAAGATGAATCGCAAATGTGCTGCGGGAACAGGCGCCTTTCTTGAGGAGATGGCCAACCGGTTGAAGATAAGGCTGGGAAAGCTCAACGGACTTGCCGCCAAAGCCCAAAGGGATGTGACGATCGGTAGCTACTGCACGGTGTTTTCTGCCACCGAGATCCTGACGAAGATCAGGGAGAATGTCCCTGTGGAGGATATTGTCAAAGGAATATTTACTTCCGTGATAAAGAGAGCCATGGAGATGGATCCTCTGGATGGAAACATCGTGATGAGCGGGGGGGTTGTTGCCTACAACCCCTTTCTCGTCAGGATGTTCGAAGAGAGGATCGGGAAGGATATCTTTATTCCCCCGCTCCCCCAATTGACCGGGGCCTTCGGGGCAGCTCTCTACGCCAGAGAAACATAAGGAGGTCAAAATGCTAGATGCGTTGTTTAAACCCAGGTCGGTGGCCATTGTCGGGGCATCGAACAATCCTTTGAGCATAGGTCATATTGTCATGCAAAACCTTTTGGATCATAATTTCAAGGGGCCCATTTATCCCATTAACCCGAAGTCGAAATATATCAAGAGTTTTAAAGCCTACACATCTGTATCGGAGATTCCCGATGATGTCGATCTTGTGAACATTTCTATTAAAAATACCATTGTTCCCTATGTGCTCGAAGACTGCGGGAAAAAAGGCGTGAAGTTCGCCATTGTTCACACAGCCGGGTTCAAAGAAGTCGGAGAGGAAGGATTGCAGCTCGAAAAGCAGATCGTTGAGATCGCCCATAAATACGGCATGCGCATTTATGGCCCCAACTCCCAGGGTATCCAGAATTCCGATCCCGAGGTCTCGGTTTATGCCAATTTTACGTTCGTGCCCATGTTCCCCGGCAATATTTCGATCGTTGCCCAGAGCGGCGGCGTGGGAGAAACACTCAAGATCCATCTCTACCGCATCGGTAAGGGGATCCGGATGTACTCGAGCTTCGGGAACGAAGCCGATGTGAGCATGAACGAGATCATCGACTACTACGGCCAGGATGAGGGGACGAAGGTCATCATGACCCATATCGAAACCCTTAAAGATCCTGCCGGTTTCCTCGAAGTTGCCAGTCGTGTAACTCCCAAGAAACCGATTCTCGCATTGAAGACCGGAAAGACATCGGAGGGAGCCGTTGCTGTCGCTTCCCATACGGGTTCTTTGATGGAGCAGGATACTCTAACGGATGTGATCTTTAAAAAGGCGGGAGTTCTCCGCTTCCATTCCCAGGAGGATATGATCGATGCGGCTGTGGCGTTCTCCAATCAGCCGGTCCCTCCGGGAGATCGGGTCGTGATCGTGACCAACACCGGTGGGCCCGCAATCATCGCTGTGGATGAGTGCATCTCCGCAGGGCTCAAGCTGGCCAAATTGAGTACCAAAACGAAAACAACCTTGAAAAAGCTCGTCTTCCAGGAGGCTATCGTTTCCAACCCTGTCGACGTCGTCGCCACCGCTGGCCCCGATCAATACGGTGGAACCGTCGAGGCTCTGCTCAAAGACCCGAATATCGATTCCGTCCTTCTCGTATTTGTTACAGCTCCCTTTGTGGATTGTGAGGGAATCGCACGAAAACTCGGAGAGCTCGGCAAGGCCGCAAATAAACCGATCGTCTGCCAGGTGATGACCATAGAAAAATGGCAAGAGGTCATCCGCTTGATCAGAGCGAGCGGTATTCCCGTCTACGATTTTGCCGAAACCGCGGCCAAGGCTCTTGCATCCATGACAAAATATGGGGGGATCCAGCGGAGAGCGCTCCCGACATACATAAAGTTCAGAAAACAGAAGAATAAAGTTAAAACCACCCTGGGTAAATATAAGAAGGAGAGGTTCCTCGCCCAAGATGATGTTTATGAGATTTTGGGAGCATACGGAATCCGGGCCGCAAAAACCATGAAAGTTAAAAAAGAAAAAGAACTGATAAAAGCAGCCAATGAAATAGGATACCCCTTGGTCTTGAAGGTGGATGCCGAAAGTATCGTCCATAAATCGGATGTCGGAGGTGTGGCCCTCGGTCTCAGAGACGAATCGGCTCTTCTCGCTGCGTATAAAAAAATGGTCAAAAAATTTGCTAAGCACAAACCCGGTTTCATCCTTCAGGAACACCTGGCGGGCGGCAAAGAAGTGATCGCGGGATCAAAGTCCAATGAAGGACTTGCACCCACGGTCATGTTCGGACTCGGGGGAGTTTTTGTCGAAGTCCTCAAAGATGTCCAGTTCCGGCTGGCCCCTCTGTCCAAGGAAGAGGCCGTCGATATGATACAGTCTATCAAAGGCTATCCTATCCTTAAAGGAACACGGGGAGAAAAGCCCGTGGACAGCGATGCTGTGGTCGATGTCTTACTCCGCCTCTCGGAGCTCGGCGCCGATTTCCCGCAGCTCGCCGAGATGGACCTGAATCCTATTCTTGTGTTTCCAAAAGGAAACGGCGCGGCTGTTGCCGATGCCCGGATGAAATACAAACCCGTATGAACTGGATCCCTCTCCTTATCGTTGTCCTTTATATCCTTCTGCTCTTTGTGATCACCTGGTTGACGAGGCGATTGAGCAGGGGAGGCATGATCGCCTATCTCCTGGCCGGCCGCGGCCTTCCCTTTTGGGTCGTCGCTCCGCTTCTTACTGGCTTAGCGATAGGGGGAGCCTCCACCATAGGCGTGGCCGAGAGAGCTTACAGGTCCGGCATCGCAGCGGGATGGTACAATGCAGCCTGGGCGGCTGGGGCCGTCCTTGTGGGATTTATCGCTGCTCGCCGTTACCGAGCTTTAGAGATCACGACGATCCCAGAATTGTTCGAGAGACACTACAACGTGTCGGGCCGCGTCGTTGGCGTGCTCGGACAACTTCTGCTGCAGGTCATCATCACTTCCCTTCAGTATGTGGCAGGGGGTGCAATCCTATCGTCTCTGCTTCCCGATGTTTTTACATTCCAATCGGGGATGTTGGTCACGGCTGTTGTCTTCGTGGGGATCACCCTGATCGGTGGATTCTGGGCTGCAGGAATTACAAACATCATCAATGTGACCCTGATATATGTGGGCGTCTGTCTGGGGGCTGTCCTGGCTGTCGGCAAGGTGGGAGGATGGGGCGAACTGGTGAATAAACTTCCCGCTAATCATCCTGGCTTCGACCTGGGCGCCATCGGATGGAGCCTCGTTGTTGCTTGGTTCCTCGTCATGTGCACGATGACATTTTCCGTGCAGTCGGTGGCCCAAATCAGCTTTGCCGCCAAAGACAGCCTATCCGCAAAAAAGGGTTTCCTTTTCGGAGGACTTTTGATTTTACCCGTAGGATTCATCAGTGCCATCATCGGATTGGCGGCCGCCGTACTTCATCCTGGGATCATTCCGACAGAAGCGTTGCCCCGCACAGTTCTGAGCCTGAGCCCTATTGTGGCCGGTCTCGTTCTGGCTGGTTTATGGGCGG
>JASFEP010000174.1:0-8882 GCA_050124775.1 Candidatus Aminicenantota bacterium | reverse complement strand
TTCTTTTCCTTTTTCTAGCGTCGTATCACCCCCATCTTTTGGTGTGAACTCCCAAGTGAAACTCCATCGTGCAAATGCCCAATAACTACTCACCTCAACTTCATCGACAGTGATCTCTATTTCATGATCGAATTGTTCAAAGACAGGTGTTGCATACATCCTTGAAGCCTCCACCCCTTTCAGAGATTCGGCATTGGGATTCATAAATATGGCATCATCTGTAAACAGGGAAAGCCAACCATCCAAGTCTTCTGCTGAAATTACTGAGGCATTATTATTCAGCAATGCAATAATTGCCTCTTTATCAGCAGCGATATCCGTTTCGACGTTAGCCACAGATTCCACAACAGTCTCTTCACCCTGCTGCTGGCAACCAAAGGCCAAGCAAAGCAGAAAGATCAAAGATACGATCATTAGAAGTTTTTTCAATTTACCCCTCCGAATATGTTATGTGTAAATTAGATAGCAATGCCCACCAGTTGTCAAGAACTCGATAAATGCATACACAAAGTTTGTTGAATCAAACAATCACATCAAGCATTGTGGGTAAAAAAAAGGACCGATGTCTTTTGTTAATAAAGATGAAAAAGAGGAAGATAGAATAAACAGTTTGTCATTGAACATCCAGTTCAAAAGTCGATCCGGATAAGAAATATTTTTATAGCAATATAGCGGAGAATTTCTGTAATCTGGTTTAAATCGGGTAAATCGGGCATTTAAATCGGGGGTAAATCGGGCATTGGCTAAAGCAACCACTTGAATATAAACAAGTTAGGTCCTTTGTTAGGGCCAAATTTGCTCTCAAAAGCGCCAATTGGGTGGCAAAAAGTGACGGTTAAGAAACTCTACATATAAACCATATAAATCTTCTTAAAACGATGTTTTGACCCCCACAATGGTGCGTTTAAGTCGATTTTTTGACGGGTTATCTGCGTTAACTTGTTTATTATGAATGATTTTCTTAGGCCAGACCCCTATTACTTAGACCCCTATTACTTTACTAAAGACTATACCCGTCAATCTGATTCATTTTCTTCTCCGCTAGTCTTGGCTTTTCACTCGGCCTTTTTTAATCTTTTTGGTCTTTTTAACCTTCCCCTTATGGCCTTTCGATTTCCCTTTTTCTTTCTCGATTTCTACATTTATGCTGATGAAGGTCATCCCCTCACTTCGCATCTGGATGACGGAATCGGCATCGAGGTTGTGGTATTCCGAGATAAATCTGAGATTCACGAGGTCGACTACCTCGCTGTCACTCAAGACGATCTTTTTCCATTCTTTGCTGGGACGATATTTCTTATAATAGCCGTATGCTTTGCCGTAAGGAGGGCCCACCTTTTTCATTGCCAAAGGAACAAAGAATATCTCAGGGCTAAGGCCGAACCGGAACGAGATATCCAGCCAAGACATCTGACTGATACGGAGATCGATGATGGTCGATGGCTTTACATGGGCTTGGGCTGCAAGATAATAAACGACAGGTAGCTCCTCGTTTCGGAATCGATACCGTTCTTTAACGGCTAACACTTCTTTTCCAGAAACCCGGTAGTGGTTGCTGATGGCCAAATAAAAACTCCGCCGTTTCCCATCATCCACAGAAATGCCAAGATCCGCCTGAGTGTTTTGTGTCATCTTCGTTGGTGCGGTTGGCTTAGTTGTTGGAATTATTGTGGTTGTCGAACTCATCACAGAGGCCGCAGTTATCGCCGGCATTAAAATTAGAGAAGGTGCAATCATTAAAATTAAAGGCTTCATCCTGACATCCTTCCCCCGGGAGGACTTTTTTCATTTTCTCTCGCATCGATGATTGTCCCATGCGTATCGATTGTACCGATCTTCTCGAAACACCCCATTCGCGTATCGTAGATATCACCTTTTTTATCGAAACACCCAATCTTCATTTCATCGGGAAGGGGGCTAAATTCATTTTCGAATATCCTGCCCTTGTAATCCACTTCGATTTTTTGCACATCGAATAAATGGGCCACTTCATCTTTTGCGGTTTCGGATTTGATGAACGGCCAAATATTTTCGACAAACGTTTGCGACACCTCGTCAGAATGTCGGCTCAAAACTTCCAGGGATTTCGCCTCTTTGCGGTTTTGCAGGACACTGCGGAGGCCTAACACGGCAATCAATGCGCAAACGACCAAAAGAGCGATGATCAAAAGAACGTATCCAAAGGTTAAAAAAAGCAGAAGGAGAATTCCCAGAAGATAAATATATGAAGCGATCCTAATTCCGGATTGCAACCAAATATCGCTGATATTGCCCGTCAAATCATTGATAGTGATGAATAGAGAATACAGTGGCATCAATGTATATCTCGCGATCTTGTTGCCCCCCTCGAGAACATTCTTATATTTATTGTCGATCCATTCATCAAAATCTTCCGTAAATTTATAAACGGCATCCAGCTTAAAAAATACCTGGGCAAGTCCGATAAGAAATGGCGTCATAATCAAGATGATCTCAATTAACATTTTCCTTCCCGTCGAGAATTTTCCGATTTATATCAATTTCAGAATCGAGACACAACACAAATCATGGAGGCAATCCTGAATGGTTCTACCTTTTTAGTCGCCTAAGATTTCTAATTTTCTCTTAAAAACTTAAAAAATTGGGACAAAATTGGGGACGGGCCACAGCAATTACATTAATATCAACAACTTAACCCTCTAAATAGAAACTAATTTTGTCTTAGAGGCACTATTTTGGGGGCAAAAAGAGATGTCTAAGGATAGTTTCTTTAGAAGGGAATTAGAACAACAGATTAATAGCTTAAACGCCTGTTTTAATCCCCAAAATAGATCATTTAAGCCGATTTTTAAGGGGATAATTCAAGCTAATTTATTTATTTTCAATGATATGGCGTGGTCCGTCCCCAATCCATCGTCCCCAATCCATCCCCAATCCACACAATCCACAATCCAAGCGCAATCCAATTACGTTACTATTATCTACCTATCGTTATAAATATGAAGACCGCTTATCATTCTCCGATAAGCTTTTGAAATCTGGGGTGATTTCGGAGGGGATCATAAAGAGGATCGAGTTTCAATCTCCACTGAGTCATTTGACTCGGCATCGAAAGCAACGCCTCGATAATATCAATGGCTTTTTCATGCTCGCCAACTTGGACGTATATAAGGGCAAGATCCAAGAGCAAATCCTCTCCACTCGACCACGGATCACTTTGAATGGGATGTAATGCTACGGCTTTCTCACCCCATTGGATTGCTTCATCCCTCTTACCCAATCCTGCCCAAGCCATACCTAGGGCCGAATAGTGGAAAGCATTCTCCGGTTGCTTCACGATCATTTCTTCAAGAAGACTCACGGCAGATCTATAATGCTTCTCAGCTTTGTCTGCCTCTCCCGAAAGACCGTAGAGTTGGCCAATCAAGACCTGATTGTAATGAGGACGCCAGGAGGAAGATTCTCTTATCGTTAGAGCCTCCCTATAATTTCGCGAATAAAGCTCGATCATCGCCGGATAATACACTTGTTCCATTTTATCGGCCGTTCTCGATCCTTCTTCCACAATGGCTTGCGCCTTTTCCAAATCCCCGTATCCGAATATGGTAATCTCTATCTTTTTGTAATAACCGAGTGGATATGTGGGATCACTGGCAATAAACATATCGATCCATCGTTCTGCATTATCCCACTTTCGCTGAAGAATGTTCGCCCATCCGACCATGTAGGCGTGATTATTAACCATCGGGTCTCTTTCATAACTGCTCAGGAAATAATCTGTCGCTTCTTCCGCCTTTCCTTGACTCAGAAATATTCTGCCGATGCTCGAAAGGATTTCGCTGTTATTCGGGCGGTTTTGCAAAGCAATTTCATATTCCCACAGAGCTTTTGCGAAATCTTTCTCGATCCATTCGGCATAGTAGCCTTTCGCTTCATGGACTTCGGGAAGATCGGGTGCTAATTCCACAGCCCTATCTAAAATGAAATTACATTTTGCAAGCCGTTCAGGCGTATGGTCCCAAGTTTTTGGCACATAAAGCTGGATGTTCGCTTTCAAGAGCTTCGTGTAAGCCAGTGTGAAATCGGGATCTAGCTCGATTGCTTTCTCATAAAATTGTGCAGTTGTTTCGAAATTCTCTCTCGAGTATGTTTTCTCTAAGTAATAATTTCCTTGAAGGTAATTGTTGTACGCCTCCAGATTCTCTGTCGGTTTTCTATCTATGGAGCGTTTTTCCTCCGGGGTCAATGTGGCATGAAGAGCGGCAGCGATCTTTTGGGCTACGTCGCTCTGGATCGCAAAGATATCCTCATATTCGCGATCGTAGGTTTCAGCCCATATATGTCCTTCTGTTTTGGCATCGATCAACTGAGCGCCTATTCTGATGCGGTTTTCCGACCGTCGCACCGTTCCTTCTAAAATGGCATCGACTCCCAGTTCTTCTCCGATTTCACTGACCCGCATCTCCGTGTTTTTGTATTGCATAACAGATGTTCTAGCTATCACCTTCAAATCCCCGATCTTCGCTAGTTGAGTCAGAATATCGTCATGAATGCCATCGCTGAAATGCTCCTCATCCTTATCCGGATTCAAATCTTCCAGAGGCAGCACAGCAATGGACGGCTTATTGAAATCGGCAGGAATTCCTCGGTTCTGGAAAACAAACTGCCAAACAAGTATCGCGATAATTCCGATTGTAACGACAAGAGCCGGGATCAAAAACTTTCTTCGACTCAACTCCGTGACGAAATTCCCCGCACCAGAGCGAGTCGTTGTTCCGATAGGATATCCTTCTTTAACTTTTCTCAGATCATTCAAAAGTTCGGCCACGGACGGATACCGCTTCTCTCTATCTTTCTCCATACATATTAGAATGAGACGACCCAAATTATCGGAAATTTCGGGATTCAGCTTCTTCGGATTTTGAGGGGGCTGGGATCTGTGTTTTAGCGCGACACTGAGGGCGGTGTCTCCTTTGAAGGGCACTTCGCCGGTCATGAGCTCGTAAAGGATCACACCCAGTGAATAAATGTCTGATCTCTGGTCTGCGTTCTTTCCCTCAGCTTGTTCCGGTGAAATATAGTCGGGCGTTCCTATCAATTGTCCAGTCCGTGTGACGCCGGGAGCTTCGACCGAGCGGGCGATTCCGAAATCCATGACTTTCACATCGTTCTTCTCATCAAGTATGATGTTTTGAGGTTTTAAATCACGATGGACGATCCCCGACGCGTGTGCCTCTTTGAGTCCACGACAGACCTGCATAGCGATTGCGATGGCTTTCTCCTCCGGCAAATGCCCCTCTCTCATGATGAGGCTCTTGAGATCCTCTCCTTTAACATACTCCATTGTTATATAAGGAGTCTCCTGCTCTTCATTGAGATCATACATTTTGCAGACATTTCTATGAGCGATTTTCCGGGCTAACTTCAATTCATTCTTGAAGCGGTCTATGATCTGTTTATCCCCAGCGACTATTGGATTGAGGACCTTTATGGCAATTTCTTCATCCAGCTTTTTATCCCTGACCTTATAAACTTCACCCATGCCCCCACTACCCAGTTCCTCGAGGACCTCGTATCGTTCCGCGAATAAATGACTGCGAGTTAGCGCTATAACCGGAGACTGCAATGTTTTTGTAGAAGAGAATCGAGGATGCGTGGGAGGGGCAAGAAAATTCGCACACTCTTTGCAATACTTAGAGTCGTCGGGATTTTCTGTGTTGCAGTTGGGACAGTATGTGGTCACTTTTCCCTGTCGCTATCGAAATTATGATATTCACATGTGGTAGAAGAGTCAAATGGAAAAAGGAGGATTCGGATTCTTCACATACTAGACGCATTATGATACTGGGGTCGGGCCACAGTATTTACATTAATAGCAATAAGTTAGCACTTTAAATAGGGTCCAATTTTGTCTTAGAGGCAATATTTTAGGGGTAAAAATAGCCGTTTAAGCGGATAAAGGCAGCGCATTTAAACTAATTATCCTTAGACGCCGCTTTTTACCCCCGAAATGGTGATTTTAAGCCGCTATAAATGGGCTTAATTTGAGCTAATTTAATTATTTTCAATGACATGCTGTGGCCCGACCCCCTTCTACTTGCATGAGTTGACCCTGATTATCTCCTGTGATATACAAGTCTTGGGTGAGAGATATCCCTCATATCTCCCCCGAATACTTTTTGTCTTTTTCGTCTATTCTATGTAAAACATAACGAGGGGATTGAGAATGAACAAAGAATCCAAATTTTTTCTAATTATTTTGGTGACGATTCTGCTGCTTTTTCCGGCAGCATGTAAATCGAAGAAGGAACAGGAGGCCGTCTCAGAGGTCGCCATCCCCTCCGGCGAACTCACCATTACTTATGTCAGCCCCAAAGGCCGCACAGAGGCGCCGAGCGAGGTCGAGACCATCGTGGCCATCTTCGACCACGCCATGGTCCCGCTCGAAGCCCTTCCCGAAGGCCGTGGTCCCAGCGTGATGCAACTGGAGCCGTCCTTTTCAGGAAAACATCGCTGGCTCAATCCGAAAACGCTGACCTTCACTCCGGACCGGGCTTTCCCCTATTCGACTCGCATCACGGTGACCATTCCAGCAGGCACAAAAACGTTCGACGGATACGTCCTGAAAGACGATTTTTCCTGGGCATTCCAGACCATGCGTCCTCGTATCATCCAACATTACCCCCAAAACGAACAGAAATGGATCGAGCCCGACACAGAAATCCTTCTCGTTTTCAACCAACCCGTCGCAAAGGATGAATCTTTCTTCGCCTTTAAGAAAACCGGCAAAGACATCCCCGAGGTTCCCCTCGAATTTGCGCTCAAAACTCCTTCGAGAGAGATGCTCGAAGAAAACAGCATCGAATCCCCTCCCGAAAACGCCCTCCTTATCCGTCCGAAAGATCCGCTCGAGCTAGATTCCAAATATGCTGTCTCCATCGCCGAAGGCCTTCCCGGCGAACAGGGAGATCTCGGCACGGAAAAAGCTTACGCCTTCTCTTTCGAGACCTACACAACCTTCCAATTCATCTCTCTCGAAACCAAGGATAAACACAATCCCCAGGATTCCCTCAAATTCATCTTTTCCAACCCCGTCAAATACAACGAATTCATAAAACAAATCAGGTTGGAGCCTGAGGTCACTATCCCGGAATATTATGAGGAATGGGATCACTCGGCCTCCACCCTGTGGGTCAATCTTCCCCTCCAGCCTGAGACCCCATACAAAGTATGGATCGATACAGAACTCAGAGATATCTTCGGAAACAGCCTGGCGAAACAGGTCCCCCTGGAATTTCAAACCGCCTCCTATCCTGCTTCCCTGAGCATGCCCACATATCACAGGATTCTCGAAGCGGACAGCGAACTGAAATATCCTCTGTATGTCACCAACACACCGGAAATCTTGGTCGAGGCCGCACCGGTGAGTAAGAAGGACATAATTCCCCTTTTAAACAATCCGCGAATATTTGCACCCGGCGAAAAATTCACGAAGAAAAATTTCTTCCGCGCGCGAGAAAAATTACAGCTCCCCATCCGACCCAACAGAAAAGACGTCTTTCCCCTCGATCTCAGGGATTATTTCACCGAAAAACACGGCTCCGTTTTTCTTCAGCTCGACACCTTCGCAGAGCAGAAATGGAGCCGCTACCCCAAAGCCCTACTTCAGATCACGAATCTCGGTCTTTCAACCAAGTGCTCCCCAGAGAATAATCTCGTCTGGGTCACAGAGTTGCGCTCCGGCCAGCCTGTGCCCGAGGTTGCTATCGAGATCCGGGACGATGGCAACAGGGTGCGCTGGCGCGGAAAGACGGACAAAAAAGGATGGGTCGAAACCCCGGGTTGGAAAGGGCTCGGGATCAAGAGCAAAAACGAATGGTCACCACCCCGCCAATGGATATTCGCCACCAGGGGCGACGACTTCACCTTCATAAACTCCGAGTGGGGCACAGGCCTTTCCCCTTACAAGTTCGGCATTCCATTCGAATGGAATCCCCAGGAGGTGGAGATACAGGGATATATTTTCACTGAAAGGGGGCTTTACAGGGCCGGAGAGACCGTCCATATCAAAGGGATCATAAGGAAAAGGGAAAAGGGCGCGTGGAAAAGGCCGGCGGTCGAGCAGGTCGCCTGCGAAGTCTCGGATTCTTTCAACAAAGTTTTGCTCAAACAAGACGTCGGCCTCGACTCCTTCGGCTCCTTCGCCATCGATGTCGAAACCACCGCCGATGCCTCATTGGGCACCTACCAGATAAAGGTGGATGTCCCTTCGGAGGACGACGAGAAAAAATCGCCGCTTTATTCCTCCTTCCGCATCGAAGCCTTCAAACCCGCCGAGTTCGAAGTGCTTCTGCGGTCGCGCCAGGAAGAATTCATCTTCGGTGACGACTATGAGGCCGATGTCCGGGCCAGTTACCTCTTCGGCGGCGCCATGGCCTCTCAAAAAGTCTCCTGGCACTTACGGCTCGAGCCATCCTCCTTCGATCCTCCCGGATACGAGGATTTTATCTTCGGAGACCAGATCGATCGCTGGGAACGCTACGGACGGCAGGAAAGCCGCCTCCTCTCCTCGGGAGAGGATGTCCTGGACAGGAACGGACAATTCCAGATTAAGGCGAAACTTATTCCCGAAAAGGAAAAAAATTCCGTGTATGCTTCGCTGGAGGCCACTGTCCAGGGACCGAGCAGGCGCAGCATTTCCAACCGCATCCAGACTCTCGTCCATAAAGGTGAATTTTATATAGGCCTTCAACCGAGCACGACATTTCTCCCCAAGGGTAAAGAACTTGCGGTCCAGATACTTACAGTCAAGCCCGACGGGCAGAAGGACGCCAAAAGAAAGGTCACCCTGAAGCTCATCCGGCGGGAATGGCATTCGGTGCGGAAGGCGGGTATCGGGGGAA
>JASFEP010000173.1:0-8912 GCA_050124775.1 Candidatus Aminicenantota bacterium | reverse complement strand
GAGGTCGCCGCAGAGTTAGGTTGGGTCGGGGCGAGACGAAAAGGATGCAGCTGGAGTCGTCTACCGCAAATCCTTTGTAACGAAGCAGATGCGGCGGGATCGGCTCGCCTGCAAGGGAAAAAATGCCGATTATTAATAAACAGCACAACAATAAATGGAAATGTTAATGTGATTTATTGTTGGAATTTTGGTAATGATTGGTATATCTTTTATTAATAACGGAATTGGTATTTTTTATGAATATTTCAGGTGAATAGAATCGAGCTTTACAGGAGGAAACCATCATGAAAAAATCTCTGTCATTTATGATTCCATTTTTATGTCTCGCTTTCTTATGCCTAACTTTCCTTTCCGTTCAACTGTACACCCAGCAGGAAGCACCTATCACCATAGAGAAGGTCTCAGGAGAGGTGTACTGCCTTTACGGCTCCGGGGGGAATATCGGCATATATGTGGGAGAGGATTCGTTGCTCCTCGTCGATGCGCAGTATGCAAGGACAGCCGATGCGGCGATGGCAAAAATCAAAGAACTGAGTCCTAAAAGCATCCGGTATCTCATCAACACCCATTACCATGGAGACCACACCAGCGGAAATCCCATTCTCGGGAGAGAGGCTCAAATCATCAGCCATAAAAACTGCAAGAAATCCCTCCTGGCTCAAAAAAAGCCCGAGGTGACCGAAGAAAGCATAGGGGCACCCACCGAAACATTCGCCGAGGAGATGACGATCCCGATGGGCGATGATGCCGTTCGGCTGGTCCATATGGGTCCCGGTCACACATCGGGCGACACGATCGTCATTTTCGACAAAGCGAAAGTGATTCACGCAGGGGATCTCTTCTTCCATGGAG
The DNA here is from genome assembly GCA_050124775.1 of Candidatus Aminicenantota bacterium. GTDB lineage: Bacteria > Acidobacteriota > Aminicenantia > Aminicenantales > Aminicenantaceae > WTAW01. Next base: position 8,060 of record JASFEP010000173.1, on the reverse strand, counting down.
TCCCCCCTTATATCGATGTGAATGACGGCTCGGACACAAAAAACTGGGTCCGCATTATCCGGACACTCGCAGAGAAATACCCAGATTTCAAGGTTATTCCCGGCCATGGGGAAGTCACAGATATGAAGGATTATGTAGGATTCGCCGACTATCTGGATTATCTCAGAAAAGAGGTGGCTGCGGCCATTGCAGAGGGGAAGACCAAAGAACAAACAGTGGAATCCATCGACCTGTCGATGTTTGCGGACATGCCAGACCGGGGTGAGTTCCTGACCAAGACAAAGAACATCGAATGGATCTACGACGAGATGACCAGAAAATAAAACTCCCAGTGAGAATAGACATATCTCACCCGATCTGAATGTTAAGAGATCAAAACAATCCAGGCACTCCTAAGTCAATTTATCTGGATCATTCACGGACCGAGGCCAACCCACCCCACCCGTTCACAAAGGTGGAGGCAGTAGCCCATGAAGAGGTAATGAGGGACCTCGAACCGACCCAGCCTAACCCGGGCTGCAACGAAGGCTTTGCCGCGAGATCGGTTCGCCCGAAGGGGAAAAGATGCTGACAATAAGATAGAGAGTCTTCCTTTTCAAAAGTTTTATTGATAAAAGTTTGTCAGTATCTTTTCTGAATAATTCAGATTTATTCATACCGGATCGAATCGATGGGGTTGGCTTGGGCTGCTTTTATCGCCCGAAAGCTCACGGAAAACAACGCGATCGCGAGCGTTCCGATTGCCGTCAGAACGAACATCAATGGGGAAATGCCGATGCGGAAGGCAAAATTCTCGAGCCATCTGTGCATTCCATAATAAGCCATCGGTGCGGCAACGAGCGATGCTACGGAAACAAGCACAATCACTTCCCGAGACAAGAGATAAACGATCTTCGTAACGGAGGCTCCCAGCACCTTACGGATCCCGATCTCTTTGGTGCGCTGTTCCGCCGTAAAAGAAACAAGCCCCACCAAACCCAGGCACGCAATAAATATGGCGAGCCCTGCGAATAGGGAAAAGATCTGGCCCATTCGCTGTTCGTTCCTGTAGAGATTGTCGAAGTCTTCATCTAAAAAAGAGTATTCGAAGGGCTGTCCGCCGGTCATAGTATTCCATGTGTCTTCAATGCGAGACAATGTTTGAGGAATATTTGCAGGACCGATTCTTACCGAAGTGAAATTCCATGTCCGCACGGAAAGAGGACGAATGATCATGGGCAGGATCTCATAATGAAGGGAATTGAAATGAAAATCTTCAAGCACACCGATAATCGTGACGAATTCGCCCGGTTTGGCGCCGCCGAATTCCTTGTGGAGGCGCTTCCCCAATGCATCGGTCAATCCGAGTTCTTTGATCGCTCTCTCGTTGATCACAACAGATGAAGTCGCATCGGTCAGGATATCGGGTGAAAAATACCGGCCTGCAACGATCTCGAGGTCGAGCAATTCAACGAATTTATGGTCGCCGTACATTGTATGGAGGGTAGGCGTCTCTGTGGCGGGTCTCCCTTCCAGCCTGTGGCTGTTGGGATTGAAATGCCTCCCCGGCAAACTCTCCGTATCGGATATCGTTATGACATTGGGATATCTCATAAGCTCTTGTTTGAACGCCTCCCCCTTCTTTCCCAGAGCATCCGCCCTGTGGATGACCACAACATGCTCTTTGTTGAATCCCAACTCCTTGTTCCTCACATACTGCAACTGATAGGAGATCACGTACGTCCCGAAGAATATCCCGAAGGTTGCAGCGAATTGAAGGACGACAAGAGCACGGCGAAGAAAGATGTTGCCCTTGGACCTCTGTCCTCTTGAACCTTTGACAGTACGGGCAGGCTGGATCGAAGCCAGGAAAAATGCAGGGTAACATCCCGCGAGAATTCCGACCAGAATGGCAAACCCGACAAGAAACGGCACAATCGAGACCGATTGGAAGAGACCCAGCTCCAGCTGTCGGCTGGCCAGATTCCGGAAGGTGGGTAGAACGAGCTTCACTAAAAGAACGGCGAAAACAAGAGCGAACAGACTCAGGAGAACGGATTCGCCCAGAAACTGCCAGACAAGCTGTTTTTGGTTGGACCCGAGGACTTTGCGCACTCCGACCTCTTTGGACCGATGGGCAAAACGGGCTGTAGAGAGATTCATGAAATTGATGCAGGCGATCAAAAGAATAAAGATGGCGATGACAGAAAAGACATACACGTAGGTTTTGTTTCCTTTTACGGACAGATAATCGACGACACCGGAATTGAGATGAATATCCAAGAGCGGCTCCAAAGAAAATCCATAATATTCCTTTCCGCTTTTCATATATTCATCGTATGTTTGTCCCGTCTCCGCATAATGATAGGCACCCCAATGCCTTCTACAAAAATCAGGTAATTTCGCTTCCAGCTGGGACCTGGCATATTTGTCGCTGAGGCTGATATACGTGAAATATGTGTGGCCTCCCCACCCGGTCTCGAAGGCGGTCGGACTTGTTACGAGCGAACCGATCATCTCATACTGGAAATGGGATGTCGCAGGGCAATTGTTGACAACTCCCGTAATCTTGAAATCTCTGTCCTGATCCTCGAACCTCAACGATTTTCCCAGTGGATTCTCGTTCCCGAAGTATTTATGCGCGATGTCTTCGGTGATCACAACGGTACGCGGATCGATAAGAGCGGATTTGGGGTCGCCGAGAAGGAAGGGGATCGTGAACACATCAAAGATGCTGGCATCGGCGAAGATAATGCCTTTTTCCAAAAACAGCTTGTCTTCGTATCTCACTAAATAATTCCGAGGCCAGAGACTGAGTCTTGCGGCATGTTCGACCTCGGATAAATCATCCAGCATCGCCTGTGCCATGGGAGGAACCGTGTATCCCCCTCTTTTTTCTCCACTTGGGTCGAATTGTGTGACGACTCTGTAGATCCTATCCGCCTTCTCGTGATGACGGTCGAAACTGAGTTCATGAAGGACAAACACAGCGATGAGGATGCTGGCAGCCATCCCTACCGCCAATCCTGCAATGTTGATGGAAGAAAAAGCCTTGTGCCTTCTCACGTTTCGCAATGCAACCGTCAGGTAATTTTTAAACATGGCGCCACTCCAATAACATATATTTGCGGTGAATGATGGGAATGAAATAAGGGCAAGCTTCCAATACCAGAGGTGTGCTCGGAAAAATCCAGCCGAATCGACACGATCATAGAACTCCTCCTCGAAATCACCGATGATGGCCGCCCTTTCATCTCTGTTTGCAAAACGCAGCAGCAACCATTTGGCGACTTTGGGAGGTTTCTTTCTCGGATCGCTCATATTCCTGAGTTTTGTGACTTTGCCTTTCTCCAGAGAATCATTTCGTGCCCAATGCCAATTCCGATTCCTCATCCCATAGAGTCTGTCTCAACTCCAGGGCCGTTTTGAGAGCTTCTCGACCTCGGGATGTGACAAGGTAATAATTCCTGCTTCGGCCACCACGCACCGGAAGAGGGTCGCTGACGCTTTTCGCAACATATCCTTTTCGGCACAGCTTGGCCAATATGCCGTACAGAGTGCCGTAGGGAAAAATCCGGTCTGTACGTTCTGACACCAGTTTCCTTATCGTCACTCCATAAGCATTGTTCTCGAGCTTCCAAACCGCCCAAAGGATCATCTCTTCCGTCAGCGTAAGATCTTTCATGCGATCACCTCTCACATATATGTACGTGAAATAGTAGAAATGGTTGTCGCTTTCTAAAAAATTCTGGAAATTGACCGATTCCCAGGGGTATGGTATAAACGCCTCGGAATGTCGGCGAAAGAGAACCCATACAAACAAAAAAATCCTCCCCCTCAGTCGAAAGAAACGATTTGGGGACACATCATCACCAATGCCTTGCTGTGGCTTTCTCTGCCGACACTCGCCATCGGAATATTTGCCCCTGTGATGACCTTTAAAAAGCTGATATTTTATAAGAACACATTCTCCATTCAATCGGGACTCGCCACTCTTTTCAAGGAGGGTGAATACATCCTTTTCCTAATCATTTTTGTGTTCACTATTCTGTTCCCGGTGGCGAAAATTCTTTTGCTCTTCTTGATGAATTACCGGCGGTCCGGATCCCCGGACACAAAGAAGCGGCTCCTCAGCTATCTCAGTTGTGTCAGCAAATGGTCCATGCTGGATGTCTTCATCGTGGCGATGCTGGTGGTCATCGTCACGGGCAGGATCGAAGTGCGATGGGGAATCTATATGTTTGCTGCGGCCGTTATCCTGAGCACATTAGCCACTCAAAGGCTCACCCGCACCGTAAATGATAGTTGACCCAGACGGATTTATAGTTTAGTGTCGATTCGAGTGGAACTCTCTTAGAAAGATGGGCCTTTCAAGAAAAAAGAAGGTTTATCGTGCCATCACTCCTCTTTGAGTTTTTCACCGCAATGGGGGCAGACCTTCCACTCCTTCTCCACCTTTGTCCCACAAGATGGACACACACCCTCCATGCGTGCGCCGCAATGGGGGCAGAAGGCAAAATCCGCTCCGACCGATTTTTGACAGCTGGGGCAGGTCTTCATTTTAGGGGCGACCGGCTGAGACGGCAGTAAATCCGAGCGAACGATCAGGTAGATCAACAATCCGATGAGATTCCCTATGAATACGAGCAAGGCCCATAACACGCCGTTCATGCCGCGGCGCTCGGCATCGCGGTAGACCCAGACGATGACGAAAATCCATATGATAAGAAGAACAAATGATAGGAGGGAAAATGAAGAATAGCGGAAAAAGTGGGGACCCATGTAGAAATCGTCCATATCGGGGATTTGTATACTCCGGGCAACGCCAGTGATCACTCCAAAAGGCGCCAGAAGGATCGGCGTCATTCGCCATACGAACAAAAATATGATCGCCAATAATATAACAAGGGCTATGGTTTTTCCTGTCGATGTTGCCATGGTTAACCTCCTATTCCGTGGCCTGAACGAGATCCAGGACACAAAACTGAATCTATCGAATATATGATGTTTTCACGCATTTATGCCGAACCTAAACGATGATTGTGCGAACGAAACTTTCTGAGAATCACTGGGGTGAAAAAAAGCATTGCGGCGTTCTGGATGATCAGAAAAATGACCACAAGGGCCGGGAACGAAAATGTCTCTTCCACCTCGATGTCTCTGATGAAGGGGAGCAATAAGAATCCTGTGATCACGATGAGAGAAAATATAGCGGCCCAGATCAGCTTGGGGATGGAGCGACTGCGTACGGGAGGCTTCGCTTTTTGTGGAGCACCGCGTAGGGATTCGATCTCTGCATAGCAAAGGTCCCGTGTCTTCCGGGCGAGATCATCGGGCAGGATAGGTTTGGACGAATTCCTCAAGCAAACACGAATGCCCTCCAATTCTTCCTGGAAGCGCGCACATCGTGCACAAGAGGACACATGCTTCTCAATGGGCTTCACCTCTTCCTCGCTCAAGCCTCGTTCAGAGGCATCCACGATTAAACGCTCAATGTCTTTACATTGCATTTGACTTTCTCTCTTTTGGGACTGTAGGCGGAGAGCTCCCGACGAAGCCTTCTCACTGCACGGAACATAAGCGATTTGACCGTACCCAAGGGAATCCCGTAGATTTCGCTGATTTCCGAATACTTCAGCCCTTCGATCTCCCTGAGCGCGAATATTCCCCGCTGCTGCTCGGGAAGCTGCTTCATCGCCCGCTCGATATCCCGCCTCATATCGCTTCTGTTCGCCCCGTTGGCTTCTGCAGGGATGCTGCCGAACAAAAAGGAAGGGGCATCCTCGTCTGGGCCGGAACGGGACACTTTCTGGAAAAGAAATGCCCGTCTGATCCGCTTTTTCCGCAGGGCATCTTTGTGAAGGTTCGCCGTGATCGTGAAGATCCAGGCTTTGGCGCTGCTTTTTTCAACTTTTTTCGGGAGATAGTGAACCACCCGAAGCCAGGTTTCCTGGAACAGATCCTCGGCCTCTCCCGAATTCTGCGTCAAATAGCAGGCAAAGCTGTAGACAGCAGGTCGGTATTGTTCGTAAAGATCGTCGAATTCTTCCTGAATGATTCGTTCTGAATTCATCCTGTCTTCACGACTATCAGGCTCCATGAATCTCTCCACACAATCTCATATGGCAGAATCCATATTCTTTCATAATACAGAAGATAGGACGTGTAACTCCCCGAAAAAGTTCTACCCAAAATGAAATATTCACCCTCATATCTTACCCTGTAATTTACCATTGCCCCTGGGATTAAACAAGCAAAAAGCGCTCTTTAAGGGCAGCCAGAAAAACGCTCTGAGATGATTTTAAGCTTTGGCTGGGTTTGAACAGCGCCGCCGAATAGTTCAAAAAATCCCCTGTTACGATTCGAGGACGGGTTAAGGAAAACAAAATTCCCACTATAAACCAGGCAAAGAATATCTTTTTCTCGATGGAGACCTCGATAAATTTATGAGAAGACATAAAAAGCCATCGTGACTAGGCGAGAATTCCGGGAAAAGAAAAAAGGGGATAACGTTAAAAATCGAATCCATTCAATCGTGTGGCTTTGAGGGGGCCGTCTTCATTGGGGATCATTAAGCTTGTGACATTGCCGTCTTCATCGACTTGAAAGCCGATCCGAAAATTCCGGGCCATATCCAGATGATAGCCCGCAAAATCGTTCCCGCCTGAAGTCGAAGATAAAAAGGGCACGGAGAGATCGGGAGCATGCATAGCAACGCCCAAGCCTACAATTTTAAAGTCGCGCCATATGAGGTCAAAATAAAGGCTTCCTCTATCACCCTTGAGCTCCACAAAAGTCTGATTTGATTTCTCTTCTTCAAGGTCGAAGGGAAGTGTAACTCTGGAAAAGACGCCTTCGATTTCTCCGGTCCTATTTTTGTGCCTCCCCAAAATCATCGCGAAATCTTCGCGGAAAAATCCTAACATTCTGTCCCTGTCGGAAAGGACTCTTCCGATTTCTTCAAAATCCTCAGATAAGGCAGACCTAAAGACCTTTTCAGATAAATCTTTCAATTGATCAAACGCTCCAGTTTCTGCCTCTTCGATATGGAACATCGCATTCACTGAATCCTGTCCTTCTGGGGACACACGGAGCACGTCTCCGTTGCTCTGAATTCTAAACCTTCCTCCGCTCTTAAGCGTGTATGCTCCTTCATATTTCTTCAAAATCTCAGGTTCTAAGGCTCTGACAGCTGGAGGGTAATTGACATCTCCACCAAAGGCCAATTCCTCGATTTTATCTCTGATGGGCTCAAAGAGCGGCCCTCTCCCGTAACTCTGGTTGCAGAAGAGTATGGTAACGATTCCTGCATCGATGTAACGACGCATTTCAGCGCTGTTGCCCAGCATACTGGCCCCGTCGTGCTGGATGAGAATTCCCATCTTTCTCTCTAAAACATCCCAGCCATATCCGTAATCGTTCAAGTATGGCGTAAATATCTTGGCCTTGGCTTCATCCGAAAGGACATTATTCCCCAAAAGGGCGCGATGCCATCTGTACATGTCCATGGTTGTGGAAAGGATACCGCCGTTCCCCAGGAGATTCCAGTAGGGATACGGTTTCTCGAGTGGCGTTCCGTTGTCCTTCTCTCCCACATACCAGTGGGCCACGACCTTTTGTTCCCATTGCGGTTTTCTGTAGCCCGTAAAGTTCATTCCGGCCGGCACGAAGATGTGTTTGTGCATAAATTCTTCATAGCTCTGCCCGGAGACCTTTTCTATAATAGCGGCCAGAAGGCCGTAGCCTGCATTGGAATATGAGAATTTTTCGCCCGGTTCGAATCGGATCGGCTCATCGAGAACTTTCCGAACTGTCTCATCCCGCATGGCTTTTGCGTAATCACTGCCCACGCCGTCAACCACACCAGACGTATGAGTGAGAAGATGGTGAAGGGTGATTGTCTGTTTATCTTCGGGGACATTATCGAAATACTGGGAGATGAGATCGCTGGTATTCAACTTTCCCATCATTTCCAACTTCACAATCCCGGCGGCAGTGAACTGTTTGGTGATCGACCCCGTACTGAACACAGTGTCTGAAGTGTTGAACACATGATCGGACCGAACGGCCATCCCATAGCC